>NZ_JAQQPS010000010.1:0-226304 GCF_036688685.1 Massilia sp. S19_KUP03_FR1
CAAGAACGTATTCGTTCTCCGGAGACCTTGCTCAAAGCCGCTATCGGGGTCTTCCACAGCTAGCGGGTACAGCGCCAAAAAAATAGCACGCTCGCGCAGGAGATCACCTGACAAGGGATGTTACGGTGTCATGACCGTGTCATCGACCAGTGTAAAAATTGATTAAATTTACAACTGGAGTTGTGCATGACCCGTTCCCTTTCTGTTGCCTGCGTGGCCGTGCTGGCGCTGCTGTGCGCCTGCAGCAGCGACCACGACGCCGAGCCGGCGGTGGCGCCCCCGGTGGTGGTCGCGCCGCCCGTCGTGGCGGCCAATCCCAGCGTCGCCTTCATGACCGACGTCCACTTCGAAAACGTCTACGGCGACTTCAAAAGTGCGGCGTTTGCCGGTATCCCGACCAAGGATGGCAACAACGCGACCATTCGCACGATGTACGCGCAGCTGACGTCCACGCGCCTGTTCAACGAAAACTATTTCGCCTTCCGCGCCGCGCTCGACGACGCCTACGGCAAGGGCATTCGCCTGGTCGCGCTGCCGGGCGATTACTCGGACGACGCCCAGCCGATCAACATCGACGGCATCGCCGCCATCCTCAAGGAATACCAGGCCAAGGGCATGCGCTTCTTCCTGGCCCCGGGCAACCACGACCCGAACGAGCCATTCGACGACATGGAAGCGGGCAAGAGCGACTTTCTGACGAAAGACGGCAAGGAGCAGAAGGTGTTCGCCACCAATAATGCCGCCTGCAAGGCCAAGGACCCGGCGGTGGTCTGCACCGACCAGCTGATGGAGCAGGGCTACGAAAAACTGGTGGCCAAACTGGCCGACTTCGGCTTCATGCCGAACCAGGCCGACTTGCTGTGGGAAACGCCGTTCAGCAATTACAGCGGCGCCTACACGTATGCGCAGGCGGCCGCCCAGTCGGCCCTGCCGGGCCGTCGCTATGAAATTTGCGCCGAGGGTTCGGGCGGCGCGTACAAGGCTGCCGGCGAAGCAGCGCTCGGCAAGGCGTATAGCCGTTGCGCGCAGATGTTCGATACCAGCTACCTGGTCGAACCGGTCAAGGGTGTCTGGCTGCTGTCGATCGACGCCAACGTGTATGTTCCGAACGCGAAATTCGACCCGGCCAATCCGACCGTCTTTTCGGGCTACGACGGCGCCGGCAACGCAGGCTGGAACAAGGTCCAGACGCACAAGATGCACCTGATGGCATGGATCAAGGCCGTCTCGGCGCGCGCCAAGGCCGAGGGCAAGCAGTTGATGGCCTTCTCGCATTACCCGACCATGGATTTTTACGCCAACCAGACCGGCGCCATGAAAGCCGTGTTCAAGTCGGGCGCGTTCCAGACCGCGCGCGTGCCGGACAGCGCCACCAGCGCCGCCGTCGCCGCCACCGGCCTGCGCCTGCACGTCGGAGGCCACATGCACTTCAACGGCACCAACGATTACACGGATGCTGCGGGCAATTACCTGGCCAACGTCCAGTCGCCGTCGCTGGCCGTGTATGGCGCGGCGTACAAGATCGTCACCTACAAGGACATCGATACGGTCGACGTCCAGACCGTGCCGCTGACGGCTGTGCCGCGCTATAACGAGCTGTTTCCGTACTACCAGGTCGAACATGGCTACCTGACCGGCAGCACGCTGCCTGCCGATGTGGCCAAGCGCTGGGACCGCGCGATTCTCGATACGCTGTCGTACGGCGAATTCACCCGCCATTACTTCGGCGAGCTGTCGCGCCTGCGCTTCATGGACGAGTACTGGCCGTGCGAGATGAAGGAAGCGGCCACCAGCCTGAATGCGCGCCAGATGCTGATTCTGTCGCAACTGCAAACCAGCGTCACGCTGGCCCAGTTGAAGGATGCGCCTGGCGTGCTGCCCTTGACCGCCAACTGCGCGGCAGCGGGCGTCGCATCCGGCACCGCGGTCCCGGCGGCCACCCTGGCCAGCGACTGGGCGGCAGCAACCGTGCGTGCCGAATTGCTGGCCAACGCCGCCGGGCTGAAGCTGGATGATTTCGCGAAGATCACGGCCTACGAGTTCCACGGCGACTTCCACCGCACCGTGTATGCGGGCGAACTGGCCCTGCGCGACATGGGTCTGGCGCGCGTGAACCAGTACAAGGTGCTGATGGCGGCGTTCCCGGCCAATCCCGCACCCATCGTCCGTATCGGCGACCTGCCGTCGGACCAGAATGCGGTGCACGTGGCCTTCCAGAACCAGTTCAAGCAGGTGTTTTCGATCATGAAGGGCCTTGGGTCGGCCAAGCCGAGCGACCATTTCACGATCGACCTGAAGGGCAAGAAGATCAGTAACGCTAACAGCAATGGCTTGAGCTTCAACTAAAGCAGGCAAACGCAGGTGCGCTAGTGCCGCACCTGCGCATAACTGGCCACCTCATCGCCCGGAATGGCGCGCTGGTACAAGAAACCCTGGTACATGAAGCAGCCGGCCGCCGATAAAAAATCGCGCTGGCCCAGCGTTTCGACGCCTTCGGCCACCACCTGGAAACCCAGGCTGCCGCCGAGCGCGATGATCGATTTCACCACCGAGGCGTCGTTGTTATTGGTGAGCACGTCCTTCATGAAGCTGTGGTCGATTTTCAGCTGGTCGAGTGGCAGCTTGCGCAGATAAGTCAGCGACGAGTAGCCGGTGCCGAAATCGTCCAGCGAAAACTGCAGGCCCAGCGTTTTCAGGTCGAGCATCTTGGCGGCGGTGTTGCCGATGTCGGCCACCAATAAACTTTCAGTCAGCTCGAGTTTGAGTTTGGTCGGGTCGGCGCCGCTGGCGCGAATGATCTGGCGCGCCCGCGCGACGTAATTGGTTTCAAAGAACTGGCGTGCGCTGACGTTCACCGAGACCGTCAGCCGGCGCGTTTCGGCATGGTGCTGCCACTGCGCCAGCTGGGCGCAGGCGGTGCCCAGCACCCAGTTGCCGATGTCGACGATCAGGCCGGTTTCTTCGGCGGTCTTGATGAAGCTGTCGGGCAGGGTGAGGTTGACGCCGTCGCGGCGCCAGCGCAGCAGCGCCTCGGCGCCGGTGACCTGGCCGGTGGCGTCGAGCTGGGGCTGGTAATGCAGCACGAACTGCTGCCTGGCGATCGCTTCGCGCAGCGCGTTCTCCAGTTCGATCCGTTCGTTCAGGGCGGTGTGCATGCCTGGGTCGAAAAAACGGAAGGCGCTGCCACCCGATTTTTTCGCTTCGTACATTGCCACATCGGCTTGCTGCAAGGTCGACTCGACCGTGTTCTGGGCGCCGCTGTACAAGCTGATGCCGATGCTGGCCGACAGATCGTGCACGCAGTTGGCCAGGCGGAAGGACGGCGTCAGGGCCAGCAGAATTTTGCGCGCCACCGCTTCGGCCTGGTGCGCGGCCGCCTCGAACGTTTCGTTGCCCGGCTCGATGAGCACGATGAATTCGTCGCCACCCAGGCGCGCCACCTGGTCCACCGCGCGCACCGCGTGCAGCAGGCGCTGGGCCACGGCGCGCAGCAGTTCGTCGCCGGCGGCGTGGCCACGGGTGTCGTTCAGTTGCTTGAAATTGTCGAGGTCACAGAACAGCAGGGCGCCGATCTTGCCGCTGCGCGTGCTTGCCAGCAGTACCTGGCGCAGGTGATCGAGCAGGTTGGAGCGGTTTGGCAACTCGGTCAGCGCATCGAGGAAGGCCAGCCTGTGCATCTTCGCTTCGTTATGTTTGCGCTCGCCGATGTCGATGCTGGAAAGGAGGATTTTTTGCGTGCTGGTACTGCCGGCCTCGGGCGTGAGCAGCGTCCAGCGCATTTCCGTGTCGAGCGGCGTGCCATCGCGCCGCGCGTGTGTGAGTTCACCGATCCACTCGCCGTCGGTCAGGCACGCCAGGTAGGCGGCGTGGTCTGTGTTCAGTTCGGGCGACAGCAGCGCATCGGCGCGCCGGTTGATCGCTTCCAGTGCGGACCAGCCGAACAAGCGCTCGGCGCCCTTGTTCCAGTAGGTGATGCGGCAATCCATGTCGATCACGACGATCGCGTCGTGCGCCTTGTCCAGCAGCGAGGCCTGCTCGAGCATGCGGCTGTCGGCCAGTTTCAGGCGCGTAATGTCGGCGATGAAGCCTTCCAGCGCAATCACCTCGCCGGCCGCGTCGCGTAGCGCGTCACCCTGTTCCCATACCCAGCGCGCCTCGCCGCCGGCCGCGAGGATGCGGTAGCTTAGCTGGAACGGGCGCTGGTCGCGCAGGGCCGCCGCGAGCTGTTGGTCGGCCGCGGCGCGGTCTTCGGGATGGACGATGCTGGCATATCTGCGGGCAGGGGAGCCGGTGAAGGCGCTGGCGCCGTAGCCGGTGAGCTTGTGCACGCCGTCGCTGACAAACGCAAAGCGCGACCGGTCAGCGCCATTGCAGCGGTACACGGCGCCGGGTAAATTGCGCAGCAGAAGGTCGAGCGAGATCGCGGCCTGCGCGCCATCGCTCACTGCGTTTTGCCGGCCGTCACTCATCGCACAGGTCCCCACGAAGCGAATTTACGTAGGGCTTTTTCTTCTACGCAAAGTCGCTCCAGTGTAGCACCGTTAAACCCGCGCTTTGATCCAGATCGTGACCGGCAAGGCCGGTTCAGAATATTCCTACAGCTCAGCTGTTTCCGCGCACAGGCCGACCTGATCGACGTGGACCGGCTGCGCGCCGGCGGCCAGCATGGCGGCAATCGCGCGTTCCCCGTCGCCGGGGTGGACCTCGACCGCGCGGATGGCGTCGACGACCAGCAGCGCCGCAAACCCCTCTGCCAGCGCGTCGCGGGCGGTATTGAGGACGCAGTAATCGGTGGCCAGGCCGCAGACGGCCACGCGCGCGATGCCGCGCGCGCGCATCTGCTCGCCCAGGCCGGTGCCGTTGAAGGCGGAATACGCATCCTTTTCCACGGTGGTCGCTTTCGATATCACCAGCGCGAACTGTTCAATGGGAATGGCCGCCGCAAACGCCGCCCCGCCCGAGCCGGCAATGCAGTGGATCGGCCACGGGCCACCCTGCTGCGTGAACGAACAATGTCCTACCGGATGCCAGTCGCGCGAGGCGTAGATCGGCAAGCCGTGGCTTTGATATAGATCAATGAGCTGTTGGATCGGCGCGACGACTTCATCGCCTTGCGGCACGCCCAGCGCGCCGCCGGGCAGGAAATCGTTTTGCAGGTCGACGATGATCAGGGCGTCGGCCGGGGTCAGGGCGATCGGGTTCATGGGGCCAGGCTCCTTGCAGGTGAAGATTCCAGCGTAACACGTCCGAGCAGGTCGGCGCGCGGCGGGTCCCAGCGTGGCAGCCAGGCCGGGCAGGGTGTGCCGGCGCGGGCCGCGTAGTCGATGCTGGAAAAATTCGTCGCGCCCAGGTTGCCGAAGCGCAGGTCGGTGGCGCTGTCCGGGTCGACCAGGGGCATGCGCGCAAAGCGCAGCCAGGCGTCGACGTGGCAATTGGTCTGGCGCAGGTGTTTTAAATCAGCCAGGCTGGCCTGGACGCTGCTGAACAAGGCGACGCCGGGCACGCCGGCCGGCGCGGCGCCGCCGGCCAGTTTGGGCGGGCAACTGCTGGTGGGCAGCACGGATTCGTCCAGGCTGAGCACGCCGCGCCGCAGGCGGTAAGTGCCGTGCGCAGCGTCGCTCTCGACGCTGACAAACGACCAGCAGACCGGGTTGGCGGGAAACGGCGTCATGGCTGCATCGAGCAGCGTGCTGGCGCCATCCTGCTGCGCCAGGTGCGCTGCCACCGTGTTTCTGGCTGCTTGGCTCATGCTCGCCTGCAGGCCGATCCAGGCCAGCGCCAGCACGCTGCCGGTCAGCAGCGCACGGCGGCCCCTGGCCACGGCCAGCGCCGCCACGGCCAGCAGGGCCAGCGATGGCCATAACAGGAAACCGGCGGCCGTGCAGCCGATCAGGATTGCTGCCAGCAAGGCAAGCAGGCCGATGCGCACGGCCGGGCGCTGGATTTGCAGGATCAAGGGCACGCCCAGCAACACCCAGAACACCGGTTCGATGATGTACAGGACGTCGCCATACAGCCAGCGGGCGTCGACCGGCGCGAACGGATGCAGGCCGTAGGAATTCAGATAATCCATGCCGAGGTGCAGCAGCAAGCCCAGGCCTGCCGCGATGGCGACGCCCTTGCGCGCAGCCGCGCTGACCCGCAGCAGATTGCGCGCGGCCGGCCACAGCAGCCACAGCAGGGCGACCAGCAGCAGCATTTGCGGGATTGCGAAAAGCACGGTGTGGGTGTGGCCGCGGTGCTCCAGCAGGTAGCCGAGCGGGCGCGACAAAAACGGCATGAACACCAGGTCGATGTCGGGGAAGTTACTCGCCAGCGCGCCCGTGACCAGCAGCAGGCGATGGCGCGCCCGGGCGCGTTCCGGGGTGGGTTCGGCGGGAAGGGCGCGATCAATCAGCTCACCGGCGGCCAGGCCGATGATCGAATGGGTCAGGTTATCCATGACACTTTCAAGGCGAGTGTGCCGGTCAGCCCTTCCGGCAAATCCAGCGCAAACACCTGGCATTGCGCCAGGAGGGGATTGGCGTCCCATTCGCCCAGTTCGATGCCCAGGCATTTCAGGCGCGCTTCGTGGTCGGTCCAGGCCGCGGTGAAGACGGCAGGGCGGGCCTGCGGTTCGGCCACTGTCAGGGCTTGCGCCGCCTCCGGCCCGAGATAGTCGAGCGCGACGGCCAGCGCATCGGCGGGCAATTGGGTGTCCAGCATGTCGACGCCGATCGGCCCGTGCAGGTTGATGGCGGCAATCGACAGCGCCGCTTCGTGGCTGATCGACAAGCCGATGCGCTGGCCATCGGCGCCCAGCGCCCACGGCGCTTCACCGCTGTCACCATGCAGCGTGACGGCGTTGCCCGTGAGAGCCAGCAAGGCGTCGTGGATGGCTTCGCGGATGCGCACGCGCGCGCGCGCGCGGTCGCCGTCGCCCTCGATACCGATGACGAGCACCCCCTCAGGGGCGATCAGTGCCGTGAAGGGCCACCAGTGGACTGGCGTCCTCATGCTGTCGCAGGCGCCGCAGGGCAGCCTTCCCAGCGGGTGGCGGCGGGGATGTTTTCGCCCTTCATGACCAGTGTCAGCGGACCCAGGCGGGCATTGTCGCCCACCTTCGCGCTGTACAGCACGGCGCTGCGCGGGCCCAGGTAGACGCGGCTGCCGATCTCGACGGTGTCGATCTTCATGACGCGGTCCTCGAACAGGTGGGTTTGCGGGCAGGCCAGGGCATTGAGTTCGCTGTAGTCGCCGATGCGCACGCAGTCGAACTCGGTGATGTCGGTGGTATCCAGGTACACCCCTTTGCCGATTTTGCAGCCCATTAAATTGAATGCCAGCGGCAACCACGGCGTGCCGCGCAGGTAGCGCATGAAGTTCGGCACCGCAATGCCTTCGTACAGATTGGTCACGCCTTCAGACAGCCAGACGAACGGCGTCCACATCGGCTCGGCGCGCTTGCGATAGCGGCCCAGCAGCAGCCATTTGAGCAGCAGCACCACCACGAAATTGCCCACGCCATAGGCCAGGCCGACAATCGCCAGGTACCAGACCACTTGTCCCCACATGCCGGAGCCGGCCAGCGGCATCAGGTCCAGCACCACGGTGTAGCCGACCGCGATGACCACCGCGTGCGGCGCCGTGATGCGGAACGCTTCGACCAGCGCGCGGCCCAGGCGGCGCAGCGGGGACGGGTGGTACGTTAAATGCTCCGGATAGCCGGCCACCGTTTCGCGCGCCGGCAGGTGAATCGGCGGCGAGCCCAGCCAGGTGTCGCCGGCTTGCATCTTGCCGTTGGCAGGCGCATGGGTGTGTACGCCGACCAAGACGCCTTCGGGCAGGATGGTGCCATCCGGGACGTAACTGCCATTGCCGACGAAACTGCGGTTCGACACCACGGTGGGCTGCATCGTCATCCAGCCGCCATCGATCTGTTCGTCGCCCAGCATGACGGCGTCGGCGATGAAGGTTTCGTCGCCCAGCGTCAGCATGTCCGGCACCACGCCCAGCGCCGTGGAAATTTCCGCATCCTTGCCGACTTTCGCGCCCAGCAGGCGGTACCAGAACGGCGCATACACGGTCGCGTAAATGCCGTGCAACACGTTCAGGCTCGATTCCTGGATGTGGCTGACCAGCCACTTGGCGCAGTAGGTATTGCTGTGCACGGCCGAGCGACCCGGTTCCAGGCGTGGCAGCACGCCCCAGCGGATGCCGGCCGAGACCAGCGCCGTCAGGACGATCAGCACGGCGCTGGCCGGGAAGGCCAGCAGGAAATAGCGCGCCAGCTGCGACGCGATATCCGTGCCCAGCAGGAAGGGCAGGGTGTCGGCGTCGTCGAGCCAGTCGATCAGGACGAAGGTCGGGAACACCGGCATGAAGAACAGCGTGGCGATCAGGATGATGCCGAACACGAAATACACCGCTTCGCCGCTCAGGCGCAGGCGGCTTGGGACCGGCCGCGGCGGCAGGGTGCTGGTGTAGGCACCGGCGTCGCGCCCGGGCGAACCGGCCCAGACGCGGCCATCGGGCACGCGCGTGCCATCGGCCAGCGCGCACTGGCCCTCGACGTGACCGAGTAGCCCGACCGCCACATTGCCTTCCAGCACAGCATACGAACTGACGCTGGCGTCGTCCCCCAGCACGATCGGCCCCAGGATCAAACGGCCCCTTTCGACGCGGGCATTTTCAAAATTGACGGCGTTGCCGATGCTGACGTTGTTGCCGATCGTGACCAGTTCCGGCGCCCGCACCGTGATCGAGCCGATCACGACGTCGTGGCCGACCTGTGCGCCGAGTGCGCGCAGCCACCAGTTGTACAGCGAGGAACCGGACAGCAAATACGATGGCGCCGATTCGATCAGGCGGTCGCCCAGCCACCAGCGGTAGTAGGTGAGACCCCACAGCGGATAGGAACCGGCTTGCAGATTGCCGGAAATGAGCCGCTTGCCGACGATGGCCACGGCAAACTCCGCGATGGTGCTGATCAGGAAAGTGAGGATCGAGACGCCGATGGCCAGCGCGACCGAGTCGCCCGGCGAACCGGTCAGGAAGTGGTAGGTGAAGAACGGCGCCAGCCACTGGGCCATGCGCAGGGTGACCAGCGCCGGCACCACGGCCAGCTGGGCCACGCCGCAGGTCCAGCGTTGCCAGCCTGGCGGCGGGGTCCAGTCTGCTTCAAGGGGCGCCGCCGTGAACGACGCACCGAGCACCTCGGCGATCTTGCCAATGGTGCGCTGCTGATAGATGTCGCGCACGGTGACGTGGGCGAAGCGCGGGTCAGCGCGCAGGGCGCTGGCCAGGCGCGCGGCAAAGAACGAGTGGCCGCCCAGGTCGCTGAAGAAATCGAGTTCGCGCCGGATGCCCTGGCCCGGGAACAAGTGCGCCAGGGCGGCAAACAGGGCTTCCTCGAACGGGGTGTCGGGCAGGTCCGAGGCGGCCGCGTCGGCGGCTAGCGGGACCGACAGCGGCAGCGCTTTGAGCGCTTTCCGGTCGATCTTGCCGGAGGTCAGGCGTGGCATGACCGTCATCGGCTCGAAGCGGCTCGGCACCATGTACGGCGGCAGGCGCGTGGCCAGCGCGGCGCGCAAGGTGGCGGGGGCCAGCGCGCTCGGGCCAGCCGAGTTCGATGCGACCAGATACGCCACCAGGCGGTCGATGCCATCGTCCTTGCGCAACAGCACGGCGACGGTGCCGACGCCTTCCTGCTGCGCCAGCAGGGTTTCGATCTCGCCCAGTTCGACCCGAAAACCGCGGATCTTGACCTGGTCATCGGTGCGGCCGAGGCAATTGACTTGCCCGTCGTCTTCGATGCGCGCCAGGTCGCCGGTGCGGTACAGGCGCGCGTCGTGCATGCCAGAGGCCCACGGGTTGACCAGGAATTTCTCGCTGGTCAGGTCGGGACGTCCCAGGTAGCCGGCGGACAGACCGGGACCGGTGATGCACAGCTCGCCCGTCTGGCCGCGCGGCAGCAGGACCAGCCCGCTGGCCGGATCGACGTTATTCTCACCTTCGGCGCTGATGACCAATAGCCCGTAGTTCGGCAGCGGCGTGCCGATCGTGATCGGCTGGCCCGGCACCAGCGTCGCCAGGCTGGCCGACACCGTCGTTTCGGTCGGACCGTAGGTATTGAACATCTGCCGGCCGGGACGCGAGAACCGTTCGACCAGCGACTCCGGGCACATTTCGCCGCCCAGGTTAATCAGGCGCAGCGAGTCGACGTCGGTGCTGAACAGGGCGAGCAGGGTCGGTACCGCATGCAGCACGGTGACGCCGTTTTCTTGCAACAAACGCGGCAGCGCTTCCGGGTCGCCGGCGCTTTCTTTTGGTCCCAGCCAGAGCGTGGCGCCGACCAGGTAGGCGATCCAGATTTCTTCGAACGACATGTCGAAGGCCACCGAAAAGCCCTGGTAGACGGTGTCGCTGGCCTGCACGCCGAGCACCTGGTTTTCGCTGCGCAAGAAGTGACAAATGCTGCGCTGGCTGATCAGGATGCCTTTCGGCTTGCCGGTCGAGCCGGACGTATAAATGACGTAGGCGGGCAGGTCGGGCGAAACGGCGCCGCGCACCTGCACGACTTCGCCCGGCGCCAGCGGCGCCAGCAGGGTTTCCGCCTGCCAGCACGGTGTGGCCAGGCGCGGCGCGAAAGCCGCACTGGTGACCACGCCGACTGCGGCGGCATCGTCCATGCACACGGCCAGGCGCTCGACCGGCGTGTCTTCATCGATTGGCAACCACGCCGCGCCAGCCTTGGCGATGGCCGCCTGCATCACCAGCAGGTCGATCCCGCGTGGCATCCACAGGCCCACCATCGCGCCCGGTTGCACGCCGCCCGCGATCAGGCGCGAGGCCGCGACGCTGGCCAGCTGGTCGAGTTCGGCGTAGCTGATGCGGCGCGTGCCGCTGACCAGAGCGATTTGTGACGGCGTGCGCTGCGCGCTCGCTTCAAGCAAATCGGCGAGGATCTCTTCACGCAGCAATGACGGGCATTGCGGACCGTACAGGATGTCGGCGTGCCGTACTTCTGGGGAGAGATCGTTCATCGACGGCAGAGGAAATAACTAAGGGGAAATTGAGTTTGATACATGGACGACAGCGTACAACATTTCCTTGGGTAATAAGGGCGCACACCAGATATATTCCTGGGTGTGCGCAGCGCCTCACAGCGCGCAAGCGGCGTATGCTAGACAAAAAAACAAACAAGGAGATCATGCAATGACACCCACCCAGCGTTTCGTCGCGGCGCGCGATTTTTTGCAGCAGCACCGGCTCGACTACGACACGGCTTATCGCGATTACCATGCGCCCGAACTCGATGAATTCAACTGGGCGCTCGATTATTTCGACGTGCAGGCACACGGCAACAACGCCGCCGCGCTGTGGGTGGTGGCCGACGATGGCAGCGAGCAAAAAATCAGCTACGCCGCCATGGCGGCGCGCTCGAACCAGGTCGCGAACCATTTGCGGGCGCTGGGCGTGCGGCGCGGCGACCGCGTCATGCTGATGTTGCCGAACCGCGTAGAGCTGTGGGAGACCATGCTGGCGGGTATCAAACTCGGTGCGGTGCTGGTGCCGACTACCATGCTGGTGGCGAGCGCCGACCTGGTCGACCGCATGGCGCGCGGCAAGGTGCGCCACGTGATCGTGCAATCATCGGAGACCGCCAAGTTCATTGGCGTCGCGGGCGATTACACGCGCATTGCGGTGGGAGCACCTGTGGCCGGCTGGCACGATTTTGCGGCGTCGGGCGATGCAGGCGCGGCATTTCAACCTGACGGCGCCACGCTGGCCAGCGACCCGCTGCTGCTGTATTTCACGTCCGGCACCACCGCGCAGCCCAAGCTGGTGCTGCACAGCCACCAGAGTTATCCTGTGGGCCATTTATCCACCATGTACTGGATCGGCCTGCAGCCGGGCGACGTGCACTGGAACATCAGCTCGCCCGGCTGGGCCAAGCACGCGTGGAGCTGCTTTTTCGCGCCGTGGAATGCGGGCGCCACCGTGTTTGTTTATAACTACGAACGCTTCAGCGCGGCCGGCGCGCTGGGCATGATCGCGCGCTGCGGCGTGACCTCGCTGTGCGCCCCACCGACCGTCTGGCGCATGATGATCAAGGAAGATTTAACCGGCTGGAAGCTGCCGCTGCGTGAACTGGTCGGTGCCGGGGAACCTTTGAACCCGGAAGTCATCGAACAGGTAGAACGGGCGTGGGGCATTCGCATCCGCGACGGCTTCGGCCAGTCCGAAACCACGGCGCAAATTGGCAACACGCCGGGGCAATTGCTGAAACCCGGTTCGATGGGGCGTCCGCTGCCGGGGTACCGCATCGCCTTGCTCGACGCCTACGATGCGCCGGCCGTCGAGGGCGAAATTTGCGTTCTGCTCGACCCCGCGCCGCAGGGGCTGATGTTGTGTTACGAGGGGGATGAAGAAAAGACAGCGGATGTCATGCGCGACGGCCACTACCATACGGGCGACACGGCCCTGGTCGACGCCGATGGCTACTATTTTTATGTGGGGCGCAACGACGACGTGTTCAAATCGTCCGACTACCGCATCAGCCCGTTCGAGCTGGAAAGCGTGCTGATCGAGCACGACGCTGTGCTGGAGGCCGCCATTGTGCCGAGCCCGGACGCCTTGCGCCTGTCGGTGCCGAAAGCGTTCATCACGTTGCGCGCTGGCGTGGCGCCGTCGCGCGACGTGGCAGCAGCAATTTTTGCGTTTGCACGCGCGCGGCTGGCGCCTTATCAACGCATCCGTCGGATCGAATTCACGGATTTGCCGAAGACGATCTCCGGCAAGATCCGCCGGGTCGAGTTGCGCCGCCAGGAAGAGAGCCGCGCAGGCGCCAGCACGACGGAGTTTCGCGAGGAAGAATGCAGCTAGTGTTCGATTCGAAAGGAGCGCAGCAATGCCGACTGTCAGGACGATCACCCCGTGCCTGTGGTTCGACGACCAGGCCGAAGAAGCTGCCCATTTTTATGTGGGCATCTTTCCGAATTCGCGGGTGACCTCCGTCACCCACTATGGCGACGCCGGGCGCGAAATCCACGGCCAGCCGCCGGGGCGTGTGATGGTGGCAGCGTTCGAGCTTGATGGCCAGGCCTTCACGGCCCTGAACGGCGGGCCGCTATTTACCTTTTCCGAGGCGCTCTCGTTCCAGGTCAGTTGCGACAACCAGACCGATATCGATTACTACTGGGACAGGCTGGGTGACGGCGGCGATGCGGCGGCGCGCCAGTGCGGCTGGCTCAAGGACCGCTTCGGGCTGTCGTGGCAAGTGGTGCCGCGCGCCATGGGGGCCCTCATGATGAGCACCGTGCCTGGCGCCCGCGAGCGGCTCATGAGCGCCATGTTGCGCATGCAGAAGTTGGACCTGGCGGCCCTGGAGGCAGCGGTGACGCCTTGACGAACGGGAATGCGCGGCCAGTTGCCGGGGCGCGTGATGCAACGCGCCCCTTGCAATATGGGTATGATGATAAAACCAGCCCTCACCACCGCCTCCCGATGACATCCTTGTCCACACCGTCCGCGCCAGCCAAACTTCCCGCCAGCAGCAAGCTCCCCATTTACGAAGTGCGCAAGTCACCCGTGCATGGCAACGGCGTATTCGCCCGCAGCCCGATTGCAGCGGGCGAAAAGATTATTGAATACCGCGGCGAGCGCATCGAATGGGACGTGGCAACCCAGCGCGCGCTCGATGGCGGCGGGCCGGTTGGCCACACCTTCTTCTTCACACTTGCCGACGGCCGCGTCATCGATGGCGGGCGACGCGGCAACGACGCGCGCTGGATCAACCACGCATGCGAACCGAATTGCGAAGCCTACGAAGATGCCGGCCGCGTGTACATCCACGCGCTGCACAACATCGACGCCGGCGACGAACTCAATTACAACTACGCCCTGGTGTACGACGCGCGCCATACGGCCGCGGTCAAAAAACAGTTCGCCTGCCGCTGCGGCGCCCCGAGTTGCAGCGGCACCATGCTGGCCCCGAAAAAACGCAAGGGGAAGGCATGAGCGCCCCGGTGGCCTACCAGCCGGTCGTGCGCAGCCTGCTTGAAACCGACCTGTATAAATTCACCATGTGGCAAGCGCTGCTGCACCGCCATCCGAACGCGCACGGTGAGTACGAGTTCAACTGCCGCAACACGCCGGCGTTTCCGCTGGCCGAACTGAAGGCCGAAGTCGAGCGCGAACTCGACCACCTGTGTTCCCTGTCGTTCGCTGACGACGAAGTGGCGTACATGCGCGGCCTGCGTTTCATTAAAAGCGATTTCGCCGACTTTTTGACGGTGTTTCGCTTCCAGCGTAAATTCATCACCGTCGGCACCGATGGACCCCACTTGACGATCCGCGTCAGCGGCCCGGTGGTGCACGTCATGGGTTTCGAAATCTACGTGCTGTACATCGTCAACGAGCTGTACTTTCGCCGCGTCGACCAGGCCGCGGCGCTGGCAGTGGCGCGCGAACGGCTGAACGAAAAACTCGAGCAGTTGCGCGCGTTTGCCAAAGAGCCGATGCGCCGCTCGCCGTTCGAATTCTTCGACTTCGGCGTGCGCCGCCGTTTTTCCGGCGCCTGGCAGGATGAAGTGGTGGCGACCCTCGCGCGCGAGGCGCCGGCCTATTTCAAGGGCACGTCCAACGTCTGGCTGGCCAAGAAATACAATCTGGTGCCGATCGGCACAATGGCCCACGAATACCTGCAGGCGTTCCAGTCGTTCGGTGTGCGCCTGCGCGATTTTCAGAAAGCGGCGCTGGAAGACTGGGTGCAGGAATACCGCGGCGACCTGGGCACGGCACTCACCGACGTGGTCGGCATGGACGCCTTCCTCGACGATTTCGATTTGTACTTTGCAAAATTGTTCGACGGTTTGCGCCACGATTCGGGTGACCCGGTCGAATGGGGTGAAAAGGCGCTGCGCCATTACGCCAGACTGCGCATCGATGCGCGCACCAAGCGCCTGGTGTTCTCCGATGGCCTGACGATGGACAGCGCGATGGACTTGTACCGCCACTTCTCCGACCGCGTCGTGTGCGGCTTCGGCATTGGCACCAAGCTGACCAATGACACCCAGCACCAGGCCCTGAACATCGTGATGAAGCTGGTGCGCTGTAATGGCCAGCCGGTTGCCAAGCTGTCCGATTCGCCGGGCAAGACCATGTGCCACGACGAGACTTTCCTGGCCTACCTGCGCCAGGTGTTTCACCGGCCGGCGGAGACGGTGACGGTGCCGCTCAAGTAGGCAGCAATGAAAACACCCGCGCAAGGCGGGTGTCATGGAGGCGACGTCGTAACTGGCTTACTTTGCCTTGCCCGGTTTCTTCGCCACGCGCGTCAAGGCCAGCAGCCCCAGGCCCAGCAAGCCCAGCGAACCTGGCTCCGGCACGTTTGATGGGGCATCCTTCAGGATCGCGATCGTGAAATAGCTCCTGTCGTTGAAATCGTTGTTACCCGACCAGATCCACTGCGCGCTGCTGCTGATGCCGGCCAGGCTGCCCCATGGCGCAACGCCATTCGCGCCATAGCTCGTGGTCGCGGTATAGGCACCGGTGAAACCGGTGGTGTTGGCCGTGATCAGGTTCGAGCCCGTCAGCAGTGATGTGGTGCCGTTGGCGAAATGGTAGCCGCTGTCAGCCAGCGAGAACGCACCGAGCATGCCAGCGACGCCGCCCTGGTCGTAGGCGGCGATGTGCAGGTAATACTGGGCGAGGGTGCCAAGGGTGACCGAACCGCGGGTGACGGTGTACCAGTCATTGGCGCTGCTGAACGTGGTGCCGAGGGTGTTGTTCGTCGTGGACAGGTAAGCCGAGAAACCATTGTCGACCGAAACCTTGGTCGTCAGCACGCCTGCCGTGGCGCTGGCGCACAGGGCAGCCGAGGCCGAGAGAACCAGGGCGGATTTGAGGAGAAGGCTGCGCAGGGTGTTGTTCATGATTTATCCAGGGTGAATGAGGCGATACGGCGATAAGAGCAATCGGCGTGCCAAGCATTTCCAAGGAGAAATCTATATTGAAATCAAGAACTTATAAAGTTTAGTGGAAATTCAACATAATTTTATGTAAGAAATTTCGACAATTGTCACATTTTTCGCCGCAATCTGACGACCCAGAACATGCCTCAGCAAAAAAAAGTTGCTGTCATCGGTCCAACGTTACGATGCGCCAGCATGCCGCTCTGCGTGTGCGCGTGTGACCATCACGCAAGGTGTTGCTTTTTTAACTCTGCTGCGCTGGGCCTGACGCGGCGCGCCGCCCAGGATCTTTCACGTCCACCAACTAGTTGGCGAAATGTGTGATTCATTTGCTATGCAGAGTTGACCAGATTGATAGGCTTTTGATTCTCCAGGAAGAATCCCGGGGCATAGAGAAAATAATTTGCTTTAAAAGCAATCAGTTGGAATCGTTGCAATAGACGGCAATTTGCCCGTGTAAAAATATCCGACAGATCTTTCACATAATATGCAATAAGACAACATTGCTGCGCGGATTCTTGCGGGTCAAGTCGCGCGTGACGCAGCTTGTCGATGCCGGCTTCCGGTGCCGGTCTGGCGCGTTTTGCGCGGTTTGTCCGGTTGCACCGCATTACGCAAGCGCTGCTGCAGCATCGCCAGCACCGCTGCTTCCTCCGGGGTCAAGGCGTGCAAATCGGCCACCATGGCGTGTTCGGAACTGGCGCGCAGGGCATCGAGTACATTGCCTTCCAAATAGGCCTCCAGCACGGCCGGATGGACATAACACTTGCGGCAGATTGACGGCGTGTTGCCCAGCCTGGCCGCCACCGATTCGATGGCCCGCACGATATTCTTCTTCGCTTGCGTCTCGGAATCGAACTTCTCGAATTCCTGCAAGGCCAGCGCAGCCAGCACGGTGCCCGACCAGGTACGGAAATCCTTGGCCGTGTACTCCTCGCCGGTGATGCTGCGCAGGTAGTCGTTGACGTCGGACGAGTCGACGCTGTGCCGTTCGCCCTCCTTGTCGAGGTACTGAAACAGTTCCTGGCCGGGCAGCTCGCGCGTGCGCGCGATGATCTTCGCGAGCCGCTTGTCATGCAGTTCGATGTCGTGGAATACCCCGCTCTTGCCGCGGAAACGGAAAGCGATGGCGCTGCCGTCGACCTTGACGTGGCGGTTATGCAGGGTGGTCAGCCCGAACGATTTATTCGTCCGAGCATATTCCTCGTTTCCGATTCGCATCATCGTCGCCTCCAGCAGATAGACGATGGTCGCCAGGACTTTTTCACGCGGCAGGCCTGGCAGTTTCAGGGCGCGGTCGACTTCCTTGCGGATGGCGGGCAGGGCGTTGCCGAAATTGAGCATGCGCTCGTACTTGACCTCGTCGCGCACGGTGCGCCACTTCGCATGGTAACGGTACTGTTTGCGGCCGCGCGCGTCGCGGCCGGTCGCTTGCAGGTGGCCATTCGCTTGCGGGCAAATCCAGACATCGGTCCAGGCCGGCGGAATGACCAGCGACTTGATGCGCGCCAGCGTCGCGCCATCCGTGACAGCGGCGCCGGCGGCATCGAAGAATTGCTTGCCTTCGCGGCGCATGCCCGGCCTGGTGTCGTTTACATAGCGCAGCCCGGCGGCCCTGGCGGCGGCCGGCGGATCGGCGTTGGGGATGGCGTTAGTGGCTTCAAATGAATCGTTCTGCATTGTCTCTCCTTCAGTTGCAGGAGATCCTACGCGGCTGGCGCGCCGCTACTGTTCGGGGCTTAACCTTCGGGCAAACTCAGCGATACCGGGCTTCGATCAGGTCCACTTCCCGAATCAGCTTGCGCCCGGTTTCGTCCGAGATTTTCCTTTCCCTGATCAGCGCCGTGAGGGCATCGCGCTCGGCCTGCAGTGCCATCAGGCGCAATGTTTGTTCGGTGTCATCGGCCACGCGGGTCTTGTCGCGGTCGCCGCTGTTGGCGGCGCTGCCGTCGAGGCGGTGGTGGTAGTTTGCCAGCATGTGGGACAGGGCATTCTGGTGGATGGCGGCGTATTCATGGCCGTGGTCGCGCCGCTCTTCGATGCTGTCGAGCCGGGCGATGGCGGCCAGAGTCGCTGCCCGGCGGCCCAGGTCTTCCTCCGCATCGAGCGGGCTGGCGTCGGGCAGCTCGAGCCCGCGCAGCAGGCGCGGCAACGCCACGCTGGCCAGTACCAACGACACCACGATGACTGCCGTCGCCATGAAAATGGCCAGGTGGCGGCCCGGGAAGGGCGCGCCGCTGGCCACCACGAATGGGAGCGTCAGGATACCGGCCATGGTGATCCCGCCGCGCACGCCGGCCAGCGAGGTGGCCAATACCAGCCGGACGCGCGGCTTCGGGGTCTCGGCTTGCCCCAGCGCGCGCGATTTGAACAGCGAAATCCGCAGCGACACCCAGACCCAGACGAAGCGCAGCAGGATCAGCCCAAGGCTGATGGCCAGCGCGTTCGTGACCAGCCAGAACGGGTGGATGGCCGCGGCCGAACCGGGTTCGCCGATCGCGCCCTCGACAATGTCGGGCAACTGTTCGCCGAGCAGCACGAACATCACGCCATTCAAGGTGAACTGGACGGTGTCCCAGACGGCGGTGCGCTGCACGCGGGTGGTGGCCAGCGCGCGGCCATTGAGTTCGACATAGCTCATGGTGACGCCGGCGGCCACCGCCGCCAGGATGCCGGACGCTCCGATGGTTTCGGCCATCAGGTAGGCGCCGAACGGCGTGAGCAGGTTGATCAGGATGGGCGAACTGGACTCTTCACCAAAGCGCCGCACCAGGAAGCGCTGGATCCCGGCGATGGCCGCCGTCACCGCAGCGCCGCTGGCAATGCCGGCCAGCGCCACCCAGATGAAGGTCAGCGAGGCGGTGGCCAGCGAGAACTGGCCGGTCACCGCGGCGGCCACCGCGAACCGGAAGCACACCAGGCCGGTGGCGTCGTTGAGCAGCGATTCGCCCTCCAGGATGTGCAGCAGCCGGCGCGGCATGGGCACGCGCTTGGTGATCGACGACAGCGCCACCGGGTCAGTGGGCGCGACGATCGCGGCCAGCGCAAACGCCACAGGCAGGGGTAGCATCGGCAGCAGCCAGTGGATCATGAAGCCGGCGCCCACCACCGTGAACAGCACCAGACCGAATGCCAGTTCGAGGATCACGGCTTTGTCGCGAAACAGGCCCTGTTTTGGAATGCGCCAGCCATCGAGGAACAGCAGCGGCGGCAGGAACAGCAGGAAAAAGATATCGGGCTCGAGCGTGACGCCGTGCTGGAACACGCCTTCGATGACGGCGCCGAGCGCGATTTGCGCCAGCGGCAGCGGTAGCGCGAATGGCAGCATGCGCACCAGGTAACCACTGGCGACAACTGCCAGCAACATGGCGAGGACTAACTCAAGCGACGCCATGCGGGTCTCCCTGACAAAACGCCATCATAACAATCCGTCAGGAAAACGCCCGCCCGGCTCAGCTCGACGTCGCCGGGCGCGCCTTCGCCTCGGCCAATACCGCCGACAGCTGGGTGGTGCTGACCGGCTTGACCAGGTAATGGTCGAACCCGGCCGCGCTGGCGATGTCGCGGTCCTGCTGACGGCCGTAGCCGGTCATCGCCACCAGCGTGGCGCTGGCCGTTTCCGGCAGCAGGCGCAGGCGCCGCGCCAGTTCGTTGCCGTCGAAGTCGGGCAGGCCGATGTCGAGCAGGCAGGCATCGGGCTTGAACACTGCCGCCAGTGCCAGCGCGTCGCCCGCACAGTAGGCGATTTCGACGTTGTGCCCGGCTGCCTTGAGGAACAGCTGCAGCGTGTGCACCGCATCGACATTGTCGTCGACCACCAGGATGCGCAGCGGCGTCGCGCTGTGGCTGAACCTGCGCGCGGCCTGCTCGCTGGCGCCGGGCGGCGGCGCGCCGTTCAGGGTTTGGCTATGGCGCGGCAGGCGCACCGAGAAGGTACTGCCGTGGCCGAGGCCATCGCTGTGCGCATTGACCGACCCGCCGTGCAGCTCGACCAGGCTCTTGGCCAGCGCCAGACCGAGCCCCAGGCCACCCTGTGAGCGGTCGGGCGTGCGTTCGGCCTGCGTGAACAGGTCGAACACACGCTTGACCAGTTGCGCATCCATACCGATGCCGTCGTCGCTGATGGTCAGCAGATAGGCCGCGCCGTCGGCCACCAGGCGCAGGTTGATGCGCCCGCCCTCGGGCGTGTACTTGGTGGCATTGCCGAGCAGGTTGGCGACCACCTGCACCAGGCGCTTGTGGTCGCCCGACACCGGCGCCGGCTCGGGCGGCACGTCGATGACCACGCGGTGCCGGCGTGCAGTGATGAGCGGGCGGATTTGCTCGGCGGCGTCGTCGACAACCGAGCGCAGGTCCAGCACTTGCGAGGAGAGCGATACCAGGCCGCGCGTGACGCGCGACACGTCGAGCAGGTCGTCGACCAGGCTGGTCATGTGGTCCACCTGGCGCGCGATGATGGCGCAGGTCTGGCTGATCTGGGCGTTATCGGAGTGGAGCAATTTGAGCAGGTGCGCGCCGGTGCTGATCGGCGCGAGCGGGTTGCGCAGCTCGTGCGCCAGCATGGCGAGAAATTCGTCCTTGCGCTGGTCGGCTGCGCGCAGTTCGCGTTCGGCCAGGCTGCGCGCGCTTTCCTTTTTTTGCAGCGTGGCCGCCATCTCGTCGAGCGCGCGCGCCAGGCTGCCGATTTCCTCGCTGCCGTAGCCAATCCCCGAGCGCGCTTCGAGCTTGCCGGCTGCGATGTTCTCGGCCGTGCTGGTGAGCTTGCGCACGCGCTGCACGATCAGCACATCGCCCACCAGCCAGGCCGCCAGCAGCGCCAGCAGGGTGGTCGCAACCAGACCCAGTAACGACGTCATCTGGTCGTGGCGCGCCGCGGCCAGGATGTCGGCCAGCGGAATGCCGATGGTGATGGCGTAGTCGGACAGCGACGGCGTGCCGACCCGCGCGAACGCGTGCAAGCGCTCGATGCCGTCGTCGCCCACGATACGGCGGGCGCCGCCGTCCATGCGTTTCATGGCCTCCCCGAGGGGGCCGGTCAGGCGCGTGCCGAACCAGCGCTCCGGATCGGGACGGCGCGCAATGATGTTGCCGCGCGCGTCGGCCGTGGCCAGCACCGAGCCGGCCGGCAGCGTGATGTCGTTGATGAAGGTGTCCAGGCCCGCCAGGTCCATCGCCGCGAACACCACCGCCGTGACCTGGCCGGCGCGGTCGATTACCGGGTAGGTCAGATTGATGGTGTGGCGCTTGATGACGCGGCCAAAAATATAGTCGCCGGCGATGAAGCGGCGTTCCAGCACCGCGCGCTTGAAATGCGCGCGGTCGCCCACGTTGACCGGGTGCAGCATCGGCACGGCGCTGCACGTGACATCGCCATTGAGCTGGGCCAGGCCAAAATTGACGAAGCCTTCATTGCGGTCGAGGACGTCGGCCAGCAGCTGGCTGCATTTTTCGGGCGTGGACAACAAGTCCGGGACGGTCGACAGGTCGACCAGGATCTGGCGCGCGCCGTCGATCGACTGCGCTTCGTTGGCGGCGGCCAGGCCGGTGAGGCGACGCAGGTTTTGCTCCGATTCGTGGACCGCTTGTTCGCGCTCGCGGATCCCGGACAGCAATGTCATGACGGCGATCGGCGTGATCGCCAGCGCGACCAGCAGCATCAGGCGGCTGCGCAGGCCATTCAAGCGTCCGGTCAAGGTAAACTTCATTGCAGCCCCCGCGCAGGCGTATCGCCGAACGCCAGAATTTTCCCGATGCCATCCACCAACGTGGCAGCATTGTCTGAAATGTAACCGAGGCGGATGAATCCCGCAACGCCCGCCGCACGCCGCGCTTGCATCCGGCCGTGCCGGGCGGCGTGGGGGGGCAGACCAGCGAAGGCGATGCGCTTGGAAATCTTCATCGGGGTAGGGGAAGGCAGGCTCAAAGTTTCCCGATTGTACTAAATTACAGGGGGCAGCGGTACGGCCGCGGGGCCCATCTGTATAAATGCTTCACGTTTCAAGTTTCGGTCGTTGTAAGATGGCAGCGGACAAACAGGAGACGCGATGAAAATCGTCTGCGTGGGAGGCGGCCCGGCCGGCCTGTATGCCGCGCTGCTGCTGCAACAAGGTGGGCATGACGTGACGGTCGTCGAGCGCAACGCTGCCGATGCCGCCAATGGCTGGGGCGTGGTGTTCTCCGACCAGACGCTGGGGCGTCTCGCGCTGGCCGACGGCCCCAGCGCGCGCGCGATCGAGGCGGCTTTCAAGCACTGGGACGCGATTGATATTCACTTCAAGGGGCAGCGCGTGCGCTCCGGTGGCCATGGTTTCAGCGGCATCGGGCGCCAGCGCCTGCTGCATATCCTGCAGCAGCGCGCCATCGAGGTGGGGGTGCAGCTGCGCTTCGGCGTCGACGCGAGCGAGGCCCCCGACCAGCCGGCCGACCTGGTAATTGCCGCCGATGGCATCCACAGCCGCATCCGGTCGCGCTACGCCGCAACCTTCATGCCGACTACCGAGGAGCGCGATTGCCGTTTCGTGTGGCTCGGCACCACGCGCCCGTTCGCCGCATTTACCTTTTTGTTCGAGGAGACGCCATACGGCTGGTTCCAGGCCCACGCCTATCAATATGACGGCGCCATGTCGACCTTCATTGTCGAGGTGGCGCAGGCGGTCTGGCTGGCCGCAGGCCTGGACCGCATGGACGCGCTGGAAACCCTGGCGTTTTGCGAGCGGCTCTTTGCGCGTCATCTGGACGGCCACAGGTTGCTGCACCAGGCCGGCGCGCCCTTGTGGACGGGCTTTCCCCGCGTCGCGTGCCGCAACTGGGTGCACTGGGACACCGACGGCGCCAAGGCCGTCCCGGTGGTGCTGATCGGCGACGCGGCGCACAGCGCGCATTTTTCGATCGGCTCGGGCACCAAGCTGGCGCTGGAAGACGCCATCGACCTGGCGCATGCGCTGGGCGGCGAGGCGGGCCGCCAGCCGCTCAGCGCGGCGCTGGACGCATGGCAGGGCGAGCGGGCGGTCGAGGTGGCGCGCCTGCAAAGCGCGGCCAGAAATTCGATGGAGTGGTTCGAGAACGTGCAGCGCTACAGCGCAATGGAAGCCGAGCAGTTTGCCTATTCCCTGCTCACGCGCAGCCAGCGCCTGTCGCACGAAAACCTGCGCCTGCGCGACCCGGCGTATGTCGCGGCCTACGAACGCTGGTTGGCCGCACGCGCGTTTGCCGACGCCGGCCTGGCGCTGCCCGGCGCGCCGGTGGCACCGATGTTCCTGCCACTGCGCGTGCGTGGGGCGCTGCTGAAAAACCGCATCGTGGTCTCGCCCATGGCCCAATACAGCGCCGTGGACGGCGTCGTTGGCGACTACCACCTGGTCCACCTGGGCGCGCGCGCGATGGGCGGCGCGGCGCTGGTGATGGCCGAGATGACGTGCGTGTCGGCCGACGCCCGCATCACACCCGGCTGCCCGGGGCTGTACAGCACCGAACAGACGGCGGCGTGGCGCCGCGTGGTCGACTTCGTGCACGGGTCGACCGATGCGCTGATCGGCGTGCAGCTCGGCCACGCCGGGGCCAAGGGATCGACCCGGCGCGGCTGGGAAGGCATCGACCAGCCGCTGGCCGACGGGAACTGGGCGCTGGTGTCTGCGTCAAACCAGCAATACCTGGCCGGCACTTCGCAGATCGCGCGCGCGGCCAGCCACGCCGACCTTGCGCGCATCCTGGCCGATTTCGTCGCCGCCACCCGGGCCGCGCACGCCGCCGGCTTCGACTGGCTGGAACTGCATTGCGCGCATGGCTACCTGCTGTCGAGTTTTATTTCGCCGCTGACCAACCAGCGCGACGATGACTACGGCGGCAGCCTAGCGGCGCGCTGCCGCTATCCGCTGGCCGTGTTCGCGGCGGTGCGCGCAGCCTGGCCGGCCGATAAACCGATCAGTGTGCGCCTGTCCGCGCATGACTGGGTCGAGGGCGGCATCACGCCCGATGACGCGGTGCAGGTCGCGCGCCTGTTCCGGGACGCAGGTGCGGACATGATTGATTGTTCGTCCGGCCAGGTCAGTAAACGCGAGCAACCGGTGTACGGGCGCATGTACCAGGCGCCGTTTGCCGACCGTATCCGCAATGAAGCGGGCATTGCCACCATTGCGGTGGGCGCGATCGAAGATGGCGACCAGGCCAGCAGCATCATCGCCGCCGGGCGCGCCGACCTGTGCGCGGTCGCGCGCCCACACCTGGCCAATCCGGCATGGACGCTGATGGAAGCGGCAAAATTGGGCTATCACGCGCAGCCCTGGCCGGTGCAGTACTTGCCGGCCAAACTGCAGCTCGAACGCAAGTTCGCGCGCGAGCGCACCTGACTGGAGGAGAACCGATGGAGCACTTGATGGCACACTACCGCGCGCAGCATGTCGGCTTCCATGTCGACGGCTTTGTGGCGACGCTGACGTTGATGCGGCCGGAGCGTAAAAATCCGCTGACCTTCGATTCCTACGCCGAGCTGCGCGACCTGTTTCGCGCGCTTGCCCTGGCCCAGGATGTGAAGGTGGTGGTCATCACCGGCGCCGGCGCCAATTTTTGTTCCGGCGGCGACGTCGTCGACATCATTGGCCCGCTCACCGAGCGCGACATGCCGGGCCTGCTGGCCTTTACGCGCATGACGGGCGACGTCGTGAAAGCCATGCGCGCCTGCCCGCAGCCGATCATCGCGGCGATTGACGGCGTGTGCGCCGGCGCCGGCGCGATGCTGGCGCTGGCGTCCGACATCCGCTACGCCACCGCGCGCAGCAAGACCGCCTTCCTGTTCACGCGCGTGGGTCTGGCCGGTTGCGACATGGGCGCATGCGCGCTGCTGCCGCGCGTGATTGGCCAGGGCCGCGCGGCCGAGCTGCTGTACACCGGCCGCAGCATGCACGGCGTGGAAGCCGAGCGCTGGGGGTTTGTGAATCGCCTGTGCGAACCCGAGACGGTGCTGGACGACGCGCTGCTGCTGGCCGCGACACTGGCGGCCGGCCCCACGTTCGCGCATGGCATGACCAAAAAAATGCTGCAGCAGGAATGGAATATGGGTGTCGATGAAGCCATCGACGCCGAAGCGCAGGCGCAGGCCATCTGCATGACGACCAACGATTTCCAGCGCGCCTACCGCGCCTTCATGGCGCGCGAACAGCCGCATTTCGAAGGAAACTAGATGGCCGACCATCTCGACTGGCCGTTTTTCGATGGCCGCCACGGCGAACTGGTGCGCGCGCTCGATACCTGGGCGCGCGCGAACCTGCACGACGAGCATGGCCCGGACGTCGATCTCGCCTGCCGCGCACTGGTCGCGCAACTGGGCGCCGCGGGCTGGCTGCGCTACGCCGTCGGCGGCAGCGCGTATGGCGGCGCGTTCGACGTCATCGACACGCGCGCCATTTGCCTGGTGCGCGAAACGCTGGCGCGCCATGCGGGGCTGGCCGATTTCGCGTTTGCCATGCAGGGCCTCGGCAGCGGCGCCATCGCGCTATTCGGCACTGCGGCGCAGCGGGAGCGATATCTGCCGGCGGTGGCGCAGGGCAGTGCGATCGCGGCCTTCGCCCTGTCCGAGCCAGGCGCTGGTTCCGACGTGGCGGCGCTGCAGTGCGCCGCCACCTTGGCGGGCGAAACCTACGTACTTGATGGCGAAAAAACCTGGATTTCGAACGGCGGCATCGCCGACTTCTATGTGGTTTTCGCGCGCACCGGCGAGGCCCCCGGCAGCCGCGGTATCTCCGCATTCATCGTCGACGCCGACACGCCCGGCCTAGTCATCGCCGAGCGCATTCTGCTGATGGCGCCGCACCCGATGGCGCGCCTGGTTTTTGACCGTTGCCGCATCCCGGCCAGCGCGCGCATCGGCGCAGCGGGTGAAGGCTTTAAAATAGCGATGGCGACGCTGGATGTGTTTCGTACCTCGGTCGCCGCGGCTGCGCTCGGCTTTGCACGGCGGGCGCTGGAATGCGCCGTGCAGCATGCCTTG
The DNA here is from genome assembly GCF_036688685.1 of Massilia sp. S19_KUP03_FR1. Lineage (NCBI taxonomy): Bacteria > Pseudomonadati > Pseudomonadota > Betaproteobacteria > Burkholderiales > Oxalobacteraceae > Massilia > Massilia sp. S19_KUP03_FR1. Next base: position 25,939 of record NZ_JAQQPS010000010.1, read on the forward strand.
CAACGGACGCTGTTCGGGCAGCAGCTCGCCGACTTCCAGCTGACCCAGGCAGCATTGGCGCAGATGGCGACCGGGATCGATGCGGCGGCGCTGTTGACGTACCGCGCCGCGTGGCAGCGCGACACGTCTGGGCCGCGCACCACGCGCGAAGCGGCGATGGCCAAGCTGCACGCGACCGAAACCGCCCAGCAGGTGATCGACGCGGCGCTGCAGTTGTTCGGCGCGCAGGGCGTGGTCAGCGGGGCGCCGCTGGAAAAACTTTACCGCGAGATCCGGGCGCTGCGCATTTACGAGGGCGCCAGCGAAGTGCAGCAACTGATCATCGCGCGCGCGCTGCTGGCCGCGGCGCGCGCGGACAACCCTTAAACTTACCTGGAAACTTCATGGATTTTTTGCATCCGGCCGGCTGGCCGCGCGCCAAGGGCTACTCGAACGGCGTGGCCGCGCGCGGGCGCACCCTGCACATCAGCGGCATGGTGGGCTGGGATGCCGACTGCCAGTTCTACAGCGACGATTTCACCGACCAGGCGCACCAGGCGCTGCTCAATATCGTGGCCGTGCTGGCCGAGGGAGGCGCCGGACCGGAACACATCGTGCGCCTGACCTGGTACGTGGTCGACCGTGCCGAATACCTGGCCGCGGGCAAAGCGCTGGGCGTGGCGTATCGGGCCGTGATGGGTCGCCATTACCCGGCCATGAGCGCGCTGCAGGTGGCGGGCTTGATGGAGGCGCGCGCGCGGGTCGAGATCGAAGCGACGGCCATGATCCCCGATTGAACGCCGTGATTGCGCGCTTTCTGTTACCTTTAAATTAACGGAAACGCTAGAAAGCACGCGATGGAACCAGCACTGATTTATGTATTTGACGACTTCGACATGGCCCAGAAAGCCCGTGGCGAACTGATCCAGTACGGCTTCGGCACCGACGCGGTCGAGCTGCGCGTCAGCGACGATGAAGCTGGCCCGGTCCAGGGCAATTTCACGGTCGGCGATGCCTGCCACGCCACGCCGGGCAGCGATTATGCGTCCACCTTCGGCACGGTCGCTCACCGTGGCAACTGCATGCTGATGATTGCGCCGGGTTCGCCGACGCATTCGCAGTACGCGATTGCGCTGATGGCGCGCTATGGGGTCAGCGACCCCGGTGCGCCGGTGACGGGCGGGGCGGCCTGAGAGAAGCGCCGGTGCTGCTGCTGCTGCGTCAATCGACATGCGGCGCAGGGGGAACCGCAGAGCTGACCCCGGTTTATATTTGATTGGTTTGACTTTAACTGGCCGGTTTTGGCCGATCTCGGCCGTTCAGTGTACGGAAATTCTCGACCCGAAGCGGACATGTCTATGGGCCTATTGATGACTTTAGAGAACCTAATTTCGAGATCCAACATACTCCCACGATTCACTTTACTAGTTCGGAAAAGACTCGGAATGCGCACATTAGAAAAAATCCAAAAACGATTACCCCAACAAGAAAGTACTGAACCAAAAACCTGATCTTTGAATTTTTTTTGTAAACAAATCCACCCCCTATGCCCCTTATAAAAACCACGTCCTCTTCACGATAGCTGACAATGACAGCGCACATGAGCGCAGCCGAAGCAGCGAGTCCCCCGGCGGAGACTAAGGGGATCCCGCTCAGAGGAAATGCGACAGCCGCGCCCCACAGCACAACAGTAAGAGCCGCAAGAGCACTGATCGCAATACGTGTCGCGTGGTGACGTCGGCTTGCCGAGCTATTTGTCATTTTATCGATTCCGTCAGGTTCACTTCTCGCCGAATTCGGCAGTTCAGGCCAGCATAGCATGCTGATAACACGAAAACTTGCATACAGGCGCGACGGGCCGGAGTGGAACCGAAGCAGACGTTGAAGAGGCCGAAGCCGAATTGTCAAAGTGCAGAACTTCATTGTTTATCGCTCGCAAGCGAACCTGATTCCGCTGCCCGAAAAAGGCCAAAAACTTCGAGAATGAGCTGCCAAACAATAAGCGTTCCATCGAGCAAATAATTTACGTTTTTAAAGGGTTGCGAATAGTTGAAAGAAAATACGAAAAGCCTACTGCGCAACTGAAGTGGCGGAGTGTATGAGCCATATCCAGACAGCGTCAGAATAGATATTTCCAGCTAGGTATTCGTCTTATTTTTGCTCGTTTAAGAAATTTCTCTGTAGCTCATAATATTTATCCAAGGTCACTTGCTCAATTTCCGTAGAAGCATCCAAAAAATACAAACCGGAAAAATGAGCATTGAACCTTGTTGAGAAACGGCTTTGTGCTGTGTACCCCGTTTCTGAAATTTTTTTCATTATTTCTTCAATATTAAAAATCGGCGCTTTGATTATCGTAACGACAAGTTTCTCCGCATTTTGACTTCTGGCGTCCGAATCTATCCACGTATTGACCTTCAAAACATACTCACAAAGAACGTCAAGGGCATTGAGCATTGCAAGATAGTTTAATGTTAAATTATCCCCCCTAAGTGGGCCTCGGCGGTGTTTTCTTAGATTTTTTGCCTAGCTAAATTTCCACCAGACCTTTTTTCGCTTGAAAAGCATGAGGTGTATACGCTCAAGTTCGATTTGCGAGGGATCGAACGCTCCTTCCAGCTGGTATCCGAAAAACGCTTGCAGAGCGGCTTCGCCCAGCTCCAAGGGATGAAAAGCAAACGGATATTCGATGTCGTCGTCGCCTGGATCGATTGCCGGATGGCTGCCTGCCCAATAGGGTGACTCGAAGGCATGCCTGGTACCGATGTCTTCCAAAACTCCGCTGTCGGGCGAAAGACTCAGAGACCTTTGAAGTGTCCCGTTTGTCCACACACCAAACCCGAACCAATCCACGACGCTGTGCATTGCGTGAAGATACAGAACGCCATCAGAGAAAGCGTTGATGAAATTGGACGGGAGCTTTGATGGGTAGTCAATTCCGAATTCTTTCGCTGCCACGATGACAAGGTCTGGATAACAGCCGACTACGATCTCATCATCAGGCGGACACGTCAAAGACAAGTCGCCGTCTTCCAGGAGCTGCAGCTTCTCGGACGGGAAAAGCTGCCTGACCATGGCAGTGGTGGCGTCCCGGTCAAGCTCGGGAACGCCGGCTAATATCTTCTTTATGTCCCCTTTGCTGTACACCAGCATCCAAGTTTTTGCTCCCATTTCTCCCTCGTGTGTCGTCAATCGAACGACCTGTTGTGGCCCAATTTCAACAGGTCGGGCCAGCATAGCATCTTGCCAAGGCGAAAAATCTCACCGAGTGTCACGAATTCCTGGTATCGAGCGACACGACCATGCTTTACGAATCTGCTTTACAAATCTTTACTTGCCACACATATTCCGGCCACACGGGCGCCTTACTGTGGACCTATTCCACTTACATGAGGTTAAAGATGAACGTTCACAACGACAAGCAAACCGGCCACGCTGCTTCGCCCGCGCCTGGTTCCGGACGGCGCTGGCTCATCGCTGCTGCGCTCGCCTTGGCGGTCAGTGCCGCGGGCGCCAGTTTCGCCGGCGTCGGCGCAGGCCTGCTCAGCCATGCAGGCCACGCAGGGCACATGGCGATGGACCCGGCGGCGATGGCGTCGCATATCGACAAGATGGTTGAGCACCTCCCCGCCGGCGCCAGCCCTGACCAGAAAGCGCGGGTGGCCGAGATTGCGAAGGCGGCCATGGCCGACTTGCGTCCGGCGCATGCGCAATTGCGCCGCGCGCACGCCCAGGGGCATACCTTGCTGATGGCGCCGGTGATCGACCGCGCCGCACTGGAACAGCTGCGCGCCACGCAGATGCAGCAGGCGGATGTCATCAGCCGCCGCCTGTTGGCGGCGCTGGAGGATGTCGCCGAGGTGCTCACGCCGGAGCAGAGGGTAGCCTTCGCCGAACATCTGAAACATCGAATGCACTGAGCCGAGGCAGTGAGGTAGGATGTCTTATGGTCCAGCATGTCCTGATGATTGAAGACGACGAGCGCTTGGCAAGCATGGTCGCGACTTACCTCGCGCCGCAGGGCTTCGAGGTGGCGCACGCCGCAACGGCGCACGCGGGGATCGCCATGCTGCAGCGGGAGCGGGACGTCTTCAAGCTGGTCCTGCTGGACCTGATGTTGCCGGACATGGATGGCCTTGACGTCTGCCGTCGCATCCGCACGCTCGCCGCGCCGCTGTGCGCGATCCCGATCGTCATGCTGACCGCCAAAGGCGACCCGTTCGAGCGCGTCGTCGGCCTTGAGATCGGGGCAGACGATTACCTTCCCAAACCGTTCGAGCCGCGCGAACTGTTGGCGCGGCTGCGCGCCGTGTTGCGGCGCCCGTCGCTGGCGCCAGAACCGGCGTCCACAGTGCTGCGGTTCGGCCGCCTCGACATCGACTTGGGGGCGCGCAGCGTGTGCCTGGACGGTGAACCACGCGCGCTGACCGCCTACCAGTTCGATTTGCTGGTCACGCTGGCCGAGCGTGCCGGGCGCGTGCTGTCGCGCGAGCAGCTCCTCGATGCGGTCAAGGGCGACACCTTCGATCCGTTCGACCGCTCGATCGACGTCCACATTGGCCGCCTGCGCGTCGCCATCGAGGACGACGTGAAGCAGCCGCGCCGCATCATCACCGTGCGCGGGGCCGGCTACGTCTTCGCCAAGGTACACGATGCGTGATGGCGCGCGCTGGTCAGGCATGCTTGGGAAGCGCTTGTACCTGCGCTTTTACCTGGCCTTGCTGGCCAGTTTGCTGTCGGCCGCAGTCCTGTTCGGTATTGCGCACCTGCGCTTCGATCCGTCGGGTACGCGCGTGGCGATCACCGGCGCACACATGCATGCGATGCGATTCACCGTGCTGCTGGTCGTGATCGCGCTGGTCGTCGCAGCCGGTGCCTATCCTGTCGTGCGGCGGCTGACCGGCCGCCTCGAACGGCTTCAACGCAGCGTCGACGCATGGGGGGATGGACAGCTCGCGCTGCGCGTGGCCGTCGAAGGCGAGGACGAAGTGGCGCGCCTGGCGGCCAGCTTCAACCATTCGGCCGCACGCATCGAAGCGCTGATCACCGCGCAGAAATCGCTGCTGGCGAACGCTTCCCATGAATTGCGTTCGCCGCTCGCGCGCATCCGCATGGCGGCCGAGTTAATGGAAGGATCGGCCACGCCATCGATGCGCGCCGAACTGCGCCGCAATGTCGCCGAACTCGACCAGCTGATCGACGAGATACTCCTTGCCAGTCGCCTTGACGCGGTCGGCGCCGCGATGCCATGCCTTGACGAGGTCGACCTTACCGGCATCCTCGCCGAGGAATGCGCGCGCGCAGGCGCCTCGCTCGACGCGGGCATGCACATGGTCAGGGGCGAGGCCAAGCTCCTGCGCCGCATGGTGCGCAACCTGCTCGAAAACGCCATCCGTTACGGTGCCGGCTCACCGGTCGCCGTGCGGCTCGCCGAGGCAGGGGAGGCCAGATTACAGCTCGACGTGTGCGACGGCGGCCCCGGGATTGCCGACGCCGAACGAGAACGCATTTTCGAGCCGTTCTACCGGATCACCGGCGCAAGCGAAGCGGCCGGCGGCGTCGGCCTCGGCCTTGGTCTGGTGCGCCAGATCGCGTGCCACCACGGCGGCGACGTGCAATGCATGCCAGGTGAGGCGGGCTGCTGCCTGCGCGTGACGCTGCCGCGCGCGCGCTGAACTTTACAGATCTTTACCGCGCGTTCATGGAAGCGACAAGCCCGGGCCGCATGCTGGGTGCTGCACGCAAACCGCCGTGCGCCCACCAACTGAAAGGATGTGTGCATGAACGCCCATCACGACAATGCTGCCGGTACCTCCGCCCGTAGCGCCGCCTCTGTCATCATCATCAGCGCGCTGGCGTCGATTGCCGCCGTGGCGCTCGACACCGCAGCACAAGGACGCGACCCGCTGTCGATCCTGCAGAGCATGGTGAACATACGGGCGTCACACCGGATCAATCATGTCGTGGCGATGGCTTGCATCGGCGCTCTGACGTTCGGCTTCACCGTGCTGTCGCAACGCCTGGGCCTGCGCCGTGCGCCCGTCCTCGTTGGCCTGATTGCCTACAGCGCCGGCAGCATGCTGATGTTCGTGGCCACGATCATCGATGGTTTCATCAGCACCGATACGGCGGCACTGTTCGTCACGAAGTCGCCCGAGGCCGTGCGTACCGGTTACTGGCTGATCCAGGCGCTGGCGGGCGTCGCCCTGACGGATATCGCGCTGGTGGCGTGGGTTTGCCAGTCGCTGGCTGCGGTCGCGTGGTCACTGGCGCTGCTGCGCGATCCGGGGCTGGCGCGCAGAATCGGGATGGTCGGGGCGGTGACCGGGGCGCTTCCTGGCGTGGCGATCGTCGTCGCCGGAGCGAACCTGACGCAGGCCCTGGTCGTTGGCGTCTTGCTGCTGCAGGGAGTTTGGTACCTCGGCGCCGCAGCCTGCCTGTTGGTTGGCGCAAAAGGTGCGCGCATGACAGCGCCAGAGACAATGCCGCGCCTGGAGGAGGCGCTCTTGCAGCGTACCGCGTCCGGCCCAGGCAGTGTAAAAATGTAGGAACAACTAAACCGGGCTGGTGCGCCAGGGGTTAAGCCCGTACCTCATCAGTACGGGCCAGGTCTTGCCTGGCTCTCAGGCAGTCATAAATCGACATCAACTTCTGGGCCGTTGAACGATCCATTCCAGCACTTAGTGCCTATCCCAGTAGTGCGGAGTCGCTGCTGCCGCGCCTGACGAGCGCGGACTGCGTTGCTCGTCGTAGCATGGCTAGCCATGCGTCCTCCTCTCGCCTTGCCCACACTCGCCATGCATCGGCATCCGCTTCCTCCTACCTACCGGGATAGGCACTTAACCCAGTTGCCGCCGATGAAACCGCAGGTGATCGGCCACGAAGGTCGAAATAAAATAGTAGCCGTGGTCATAACCTTCATGTCGGCGCAAGTCCAGCGGCTGTCCGACCCGCTCACAGGCTGCCGCAAACACATCGGGGAAAAGCTGCTCGGCCAGGAATTTGTCGGCCTCGCCTTGGTCGATCAGGATCTCTGAAAACGGCTGCTGCGACGCCGCCATCAGCACGCTGGCGTCATAGGCGCGCCAGCGGTCCTGGTCGACGCCAAGGTAGCCGCTGAAGGCTTTTTTGCCCCATGGACTCAGGATTGGTGCGGCAATCGGCGCCAGTGCTGAGACCGAGCGGAACAGCGTCGGATTGCGCAGTGCCAGCACCAGTGCACCGTGGCCGCCCATCGAGTGGCCGAAGATGCCGCAGCGGGCCGGGTCGGCCGGCAGCGTCGCCAGCACCAGTTCGCGCAATTCGAGGATGTAGCTGTACATGCGGTAATGCTCGGCCCACGGCGCCTCGGTCGCGTCCACATAAAAGCCGGCGCCACTACCAAAATCCCAGTCGTCGTCTTCACCGGGCACATTGGCGCCACGCGGGCTGGTGTCGGGCGTGACCAGGATGATGCCTTCCTCGGCTGCGATGCGCTGCGCGCCGGCCTTGGCCATGAAGGTTTCTTCGGTGCACGTCAAGCCGGCCAGGAAAAAGACCACCGGCAAGGTCACGCCGGCTTTGACGGGCGGGATGAAGACCGAATAGCGCATCGGCAAACCGATCGCGCGCGCATCGTGACGATAAAAACGCTGGGTGCCGCCGAAGCAGCGGTGTTCGTTCAACAGTTCGGGCATAGTAAGTCCTGGAAAATTAAAGTAGTTGCAAGGCGCCCAGCAGCGCGCCGGCGCCCAGCACCCATAACAGGTGCAGCCTGGTGCGCCAGATGACGAGGCCGCTGACCAGCGAGAGCAGCCACAAGCGCCAGTCGGCCAGACCGTGGCCACCCGCACTGGCGAGGATCCAGGCGGTGGCCATCAACAGCGCGATCACCACCGGCGCCATGCCTTGCTTGAATGCACGCACGGCGCGCAGGTGGCGGTTGCGATGGCCCCACTGCGAGGCGAAATAGGTGAGAAAAGTGGAAGGGAGCAGGATGCCGCACATCGTCACGGCCACCCCCAACGCGGCGGCGGCCGGGCTGCCGGCGTTCATGCCCACGTTCCAGCCCATCAGGGCCACGAACAGCACGTTCGGCCCCGGTGCGGCCTGGGCGATGGCGATGGAATCGTTAAATTGCGCCTGCGTGAGCCAATGATGCTGCTCGACCAGGAAACGGTGCATTTCCGATGTCGTCGAAATTGCGCCGCCAATCGACATCAGCGACAGCAACAGGAAATGCGAAAACAGCGTGAGCCAGTCGTCCCACGCCAGCACGATCAGGGGCGCCGTCATGCGCGTAGCCGGCGCCAGGCCAGTACGCAGCCGAGGCCACCCAGGCCAGCCATGACATACCAGAGTGGTACATGGAGCAGGGCCACCAGGATGAAGCCGGTCAGGGCGATCGCCACGGACCAGGCCAGCGGCACCGGATTATTGGCCAGCGCCACCGCCAATTTCAGGCCCACCGCGCCGATCAGGCCGGCCGATACCGCCGCCATGCCACGCAGCGCACCTTCCACTGCCGGGTAGCCAGCGAAGCGCGTATGCAGCATGGCCAGCAGGAGCACGATGACCAGCGGCGCGGCCAGCAAGCCAGCCAGCGCCGTCAAGGCGCCGGGCAAACCAAACATGCGCCCGCCGAACATCAGCGCCAGGTTCACCACGTTCGGCCCCGGCAGCACCTGTGCAACGGCCCAGTCTTCGACAAATTCTTCTTGGCTCAGCCAGCGTTTGCGTTCGACCAGCTCGCGCTGCACGACCACCAGCACGCCGCCAAACCCCTGCAGCGCCAGCCAGGTAAAAGCGAAAAACAGGTCGCGCAGCGAAGCGGGACGGCAGGGGGCAGGCGTCGGGGCGAGGTGTGCGAACGGCAATGAGCTCATGCTCGCATTATGTGCGCCGGGTTCGCCCTTGTCCATGCAGCAGCGCGCTCAGCCCCCGCCGATGCCGCGCATCACGCGCCCGCTGCCGCCGCATTCCGGGCAGTCGCTGCCGTCGGCCAGTTTGCCGCTGCCGGAACAGCCATCGCAGATGTCTTCGGCAGCACCTGGCGTACCGGGTTCGGCTTCGTCGCCGGGATTCAATTTGGGGTCAGGAAAATTACTCATGGTAATTGTGTATTTTTGAGAGTGGGTAAGGAAAGAATTTTATGTCAGGCGCGCGCCTCATGGCGCGCCGCTTGCGTTACAGTGGGTTGGGTGAATCGTGCCAACTGCACGTTTCGATGGAATCTTGCCATTGACTTCCCGCCGACTTGATCGATACTCCCTGAACATCGCGTACGCACCCCAGTGTTTTACTGAGAGGAACTGCAATGATCGAACCACAACTGCATCCCCATGTTTTCGTCGGGAGTGGCCATGCCGAAGCACGCCATGACGAAACCCAGCGCAGCATCGTCGAACGCGGGATTTCGATGCAACAATCGAGCAATACCATGAGTGCGGTCGAATTCCTGAAGTCGCGTGACGTTGGTGCCAAGGTGATCGCGCGCGTTTTGCTCGAGCCGGAGCGGCGCCGCAGCAACGATATGTGAGTCTGCTGGCGGCCGCGCAGCCCCTGGCAGCGTCACGGCGTCGCGCTGCGAAGTGCTCGACGGTTCGTTGCCACACGGTCCTGTATATCAGTGTAAAAAATACATCATTTCAGGAACTTCCCGGCGTTCAGAAGGTCTTGTTATGCACAGAAATTTTAACTTGGAAAGTTTAAAAAGAATTCTTTCGGTTTGGTTCGGCAGATTGCAAGTCATTGATTTTAAAGGATTCGTGTTTTGCCTGCACAACGGGCATCTTGTTGAAACCCGCCTGAGGCCAGCGTTTGGGGCTGTCAAGGGTGGTTTTATCCACAAAGTTATCCACACGGTCTGTGGATATTTCAAAAAGTCCTTTAAATACCGGCACTTAGCTTGAGCAATATCAAGTCGAGTTCGCCATGAATGTGATGGCGCGCCGGCGTCTTGCCGTGGTCCTTTCGCCGGCGATACAAATTAAGCTTGCGGTTCGCAACTGGATAAATGTACAGTTGTTCGTCTCCACCGTCCAAAGTGTGCCATGCCTGCCGTTGTGCCCGATATTGCCCTTCCTTCCACCAGCGATGATCCGTTCGCCGGCCTGAACGCCGAGCAGCGCGCTGCCGTCGAGCACGATATTGACTGCGCACCCGGCGCGGCGCGACCGCTGCTGGTCATTGCCGGCGCCGGTTCCGGCAAGACCAACACGCTGGCACACCGCGTGGCGCGCCTGATCACGCACGGCGCCGATCCCCAGCGCATGTTGCTGCTGACCTTTTCGCGCCGCGCTGCCAATGAAATGACGCAACGTGCCGGGAATGTGTTGCACCGCATCCTCGGCCGCTCCAGCGCGCAGGCGCCCATTACCCTGCCGTGGGCCGGCACCTTCCATAGCATCGGTGCGCGCCTGTTGCGCGAGTACGCCGGGCGCATCGGGCTCGACGAAGCCTTCACCATCCACGACCGCGGCGACTCGGAAGATTTGATGGGCATGGTGCGCCACGACATTGGCCTGACGCAGACCGAAAAACGGTTTCCATTGAAAGGCACCTGCCTCGCGATCTATTCACGCGTCGTCAACAGCCAGCAGCCCCTGGACCTGGTGTTGCAGAGTACCTTCCCATGGTGCAGCGAGTGGGAGGCGCAACTCAAAACCCTGTTTGGCGCGTATGTCGATGCCAAGGCGGAACAGAACGTGCTCGACTACGACGACCTGCTGCTGTTCTGGTCTGACATGGCATCCGATCCCGAACTGGGGCCCGAGCTCGGCAATCTGTTCGACCATGTGCTGGTCGACGAATACCAGGACACGAATAAATTGCAGGCCGCCATCCTGATTGGTATGAAGCCGACCGGGCAGGGCGTGATGGTGGTCGGCGACGATGCCCAGTCGATTTACTCGTTCCGCGGCGCCACGGTGCGCAACATCCTCGATTTTCCCAGGCAGTTCAGCCAGCCGGCGTGCCAGATCACGCTGGACCGCAATTACCGCTCTACGCAACCGATACTGGACGCCTCGAATGCGGTGATTGCCGGCGCGCGCGAACGTCATGCCAAAACCCTGTGGACCGACAAGGTATCGAATGCCTTGCCCCAGCTGGTGTTGATTCCCGACGAAGCCGAACAGGCGCGCTGGGTCTGCAATCGCATCCTCGAACACCGCGAAGCCGGCATGACCCTGAAGTCGCAGGCGGTGCTGTTCCGGGCAGCCAGCCACAGTGCCGCGCTGGAGCTGGAGCTGATGCGCCGAAATATCCCGTTCGTCAAATTCGGCGGACTGAAATTCCTCGAGGCATCGCATATCAAGGATGTGCTGGCGGTGCTGCGCTTCGCCCAGAATCCGGCCGGCCGCCTGGCTGGCTTTCGCGTTGCACAGCTGATTCCCGGCATCGGTCCGGCCACGGCAAGCCGCCTGCTGGACGCGGTCGGGCAGAGTGCCGAGCCGGTGGCGGCGCTGGCCGCCTTCACCGCACCCACCAAAAGCCTGGCCGACTGGCAGGCCTTCGTGGCGCTGTACCGCGCCTTGCGGGCGCCGGGCCTGCGCTGGCCGGCCGATATCGAACTGGTCAAAAGCTGGTATGTGCCGCACCTGGAACGCATGCACGACGACGCGCAGGTGCGCATCGCCGACATCGAACAATTGGTACAACTGGCTGGCGGCCATGGCTCGCGCGAAACCTTCCTCGCTGAAATCACGCTCGACCCGCCCGAGGCGACCAGCGACCGGGCCGGCCCGCCGTTGCTGGACGAAGATTATCTGATCCTGTCGACCATTCACTCGTCCAAGGGGCAGGAGTGGAAGTCGGTGCACGTGCTCAATGTCGTCGACGGCTGCATTCCCTCCGATATGGCCACCGGCCACGCCGACGACATCGAAGAAGAGCGGCGCCTGTTATATGTGGCCATGACGCGCGCCAAAGAACACTTGCACCTGGTCGTGCCGAACCGGTTTTTCATCAAACAGCAGGCCCAGATGGGCGACCGCCACGTGTACGCAGCCCGAACGCGTTTCGTCACGCCGGCCATGCTGAAGCATTTCGAGGAATGTGTTTGGGTCAACGCCGAGACGGCGCACAGCCGCAAGCCGATGCCCGACAGCGTTCGCATGCTGGTGCGCGACCGGGCCCGCAATGCCTGGAAATAAGTTGATCGGGGGCGACAAGTAACATGTCGGCAGATGGATGCTTTTTGCCGACTTATCCCCCATGTCACGAAATTGTAGGAATTTTCCTCACCGCTGATGGAAGTTCAAACATGTGCTCGCCAAGTCATTGATTTTATTGAGGTAAATATTTGCCTCTGGAACGGGCAATGTGTTGAAACCCGCATTCTGTCTGCCTTGGCGGCTTGTCAAGAGGGGTTTATCCACATAGTTATCCACAAATGCTGTGGATAGACTAGGAATGTCCGTGAAATCAGATACTTACGATCACTATATTGCTGTTCAGGCGGCTTTGCTGAGGCGATTCAGCTGTGCCAGAAAGCGCTCGGCGGCCACGCCCGGCGTCCACGGTTCCCACGCAGTACCGCCATACAATGGCACCAGCGGGTCCTCGGCGACGATGGGGGCCGTGATTTTCAGGGTTCTGCGCACTTCCTCGCGCGACCAGCCGGCCACGTGCACCGCTTCGCTGGCGGCAGCCTGGCGGTCGGCCTTCTTGTGCAGCGCATGTTCGCGCGTGGTCCACGATGGCAGGGCATAGCGCAGGAACACGGCTTGTTCCAGGCGTGCGGTCAGGTCGCGGAAGCCGTCGCCGAGGAAAGGTTTGATGACGGACAGCGCATCGAAGCCGAGCAAGCCTTCTTCGGCGTCGTGCAGCAGTTCGCGCAATTCCACCAGCGGCGCCAGCGGCGCTTTGGCCGCGGCGCGGCGCAGCAACATGACGCTGATCGAATGCTGCGCGACCGACAACGGCAGCGGCCAGGCGGAGTGGCCGCCCCAGCGGTAGGTGCGCGCCAGGCCCAGCGCCAGGTCGGCATCGTCCCAGTCGAACGGGGTCGGGTTGAGCAAGTCGAGGCGCTTGCCTGAAGGCATGCGGACCCAGGCGCGGACGTCCTGGCTCATGCGGGGGAATCGATGTGGGTCATGTGGCAATTTTACACAGCGCCGGCCTTTCCAAGCGGTTGATTGATTCGCGCCTGGCCGAGCGGGGGCCAGCGTGTCCTTACCGCGCGTGCCGCGCCAGCCACCCGTCGATCTCCGGCAAGCGCTCCTGGCGTACCTTGATCCGGTCCTTGATCTCCGCCACCGCCGTCTGCGCATCGCCGCGCGAACCTTCGGTCAGGTTGGCTGCTGCGTACTGCTGCACCTTCGCTACCATGGCCGGATCGCCCGACGACGTCGCCAGCGACGGGAAAAAGCGCGAGCGCGAACTTTCGTCGATGCGCGTGTTCATCTTGGCGATATTGGCCAGCGCGAAATCGAAGGCCAGTTCCGGCGCATGTTGCGCTACCTGCCGCACCATCGCGGCGCTGTTGGTGGCGCCCGGCTCGTCGGTCAGCGCCAGTTCCAGCGCACGCTCCGACAAGCCCTTGTCCTCGACCGATGCCAGCAGCATGTACAGCTGATCCTTCACCATCGGCGTTTTTTCGGCTTTGGCGGCGGCGCGCAGGGCGGCCCAGCCGGCGACATCGTTATTGCGTGCGACCACCGCCAGTACCGGCTGGCGCAAGGCGGCCGGCACCGAGCCCGGTTCGCGCTGCAGCGCGAGGTAACGGCGCTGCGCTTCACCCAGGGTGGGCGCATGCTGGAAGGCGCCGAGCGCTTCGATCAGGTCGGCGCGCAGCGAGGCCACGGTTTGCGCTTCGCCACTGTCGGCATCCCAGCCGATGCGCGCCAGCACCGGCGCCAGGCGCGCGATGGCGTAGTTGTCGAAGCGCTGGCGGCGCGGGCTGTCCGTGCCATACAGCGCGTGAATTTGCATGAAGACGTCGGTCAGTTTGGCCAGCACTTGCGGGTCGGCGCGCTCCGGCGTGCCGGCGGCCAGGTCGAGCAGGTTGTCGATCGGCGCCAGGCCGGCCAGGCCGAGCGCCCAGCTGTCCGACAGCAGACCGAGTTGATCGACCGGCGCGAGGGCGCCGAATTGCACCGACAGCGCATCGAAGGCCTGCGGTGAATACAGCGTGCGGTAGTAGCCGTTCTGGCCGGCGTTGACCACCAGCGCGCCACAACCGGGCACGCTGAGCGTGGCCTGGCCTTTGGTGACGACGGTGCGGGCCTGTTTGGCGCTGCCCAGCGTCTGCGCCACCACCGGCACCTGCCAGGTCAAGGGTTTGCGGCTTGGCTGGTCGCGGCTGTATTCGCCCTGCGTCAGCAACACCACGCTCTCGCCGTTGGTGCAGACGGGCGCACCTACGCGCACCAGCGGCACCCCCGGTTGCAGCGTAAAGTCGTGGGCGATGCCCTTGACCGGTTTGCCGGCGGCCTTTTCGATGCTCGCCCACAGGTCATCGGAGACGGTATTGCCGTATTTATGCTTGCGCATGTAGGCGCGCACGCCGTCGCGCCAGGCGGTTTCACCGACGTAGTTTTCGAGCATGCGGATCACCGACTCGCCCTTCTGGTAAGTGATATCGTCGAAGGCCTGGCTGGCCTGTTCGACCGTATCGATACGCTGAACCACCGGATGGGTGGTGACCATCGCGTCGCGCAGCATGGCGCGGTCGTGCACCGAGACCACGTTCAGGGCGGTATTCCATTCCGGGTGCAGGCGCGTCATCATGCGGTTTTCCATCCACGACGCGAAACCCTCGTTGAGCCACAGGTCGTCCCACCACGCCATGGTGACCAGGTCGCCGAACCACTGGTGCGCCATTTCGTGCGCCACGGTGGCAAAGGCTTCCTGGCGGTCTTGCTGGGTCGAGATGGCGGGGTCGAGCAGCATCGCGTATTCGAACGTGAAAATCGCACCCCAGTTTTCCATCGCGCCGAAGAACTGGCTGCGTCCGGGCGCGGCGACGTTGTCCAGTTTCGGCAGCGGGTAGCGCACGCCAAAGTAATCGTTGTATTCCTTCAGGATGGCGGCCGATTCGTTCAGCACAAACGCGGCCTGGCCGGTGCCGCCGCGGCGCGTGACCACGCCCAGCTCCGTCCCTTCCGCCATTTTTGTGACGCGCTCGAAATCGCCCAGGCCAAAAAACAGCAGGTAGGTCGACATCTTCGGCGATTGCGCGAACACCACGCGCGTGCGCCCGTCCGACAGCAGCGTCCGGCGCACGATCGGCATGTTGCTGACCGCCGCATCGCTTGCGGGCACGTCGGCCGACAACGCGAACGTGGCCTTGTAGAACGGCTCGTCCCAGGACGGAATCATGCGGCGCGCGTCGGAGTTTTCGAACTGCGTGTACAGCGCCCGCTTTTTGCCGTCCTTGGTCGCGTAGTCGAGCGAGAACAGGCCGGCGGCCTGCGTGCCGATCACGCCGGTGTAGTCGAGAGCCAGCTTGTAGCGGCCTGGCGCCAGTCTGCGGGCGAACGTGAAGCTTGCGGTTTGCGCCGCGGCGTCGACGCTGGTGCGGGCGTCCTGCGCCTTGCCGCCGGCCGCTGCCAGCGTCGCGCGCGTGAACGCCAGGTCGGCGGCATTGAGCGTGATCGCGTCGGTCGGCGCAATGATATCGAGCGTGATCGTCACCTTGCCGGCGAAGGTGCCGGCGACGGCATCGGGGGCGATCACGACCTCGTAATGGCGCGGCACGGCGCTGCGCGGCAGCTGGGTGGTGACCATGGGCGCGACTGGCCGGGGCGCCGCGTGGACGGGCAGGGCGCAGGCAGCGGCGAGGGCGAGGACGGCGGTGGCGATCAGGCGGCGTTGCATGGCGATCTTTCGAGTGAGGCAAACCCGCCCAATCTACGGGCTGCGCGCGTGCGTGTCAAATGCCGGTCCAAGCGGCGAAACGGGATATCATGTTTACCAATAAAACCAGGCCGGGAGGAGACACCATGAAGCTCTACATCAGCACCTTTGCACCGAATCCACGCCGTGTCACCATGTTCATCGCCGAAAAAGGCATCACCGGCATCGAGCCGGTCATGATCGACCTGAACACTGGCGAGCACCGCAGTGCAGCCTACCTGGCCAAGAACCCGATGGGGCGCGTGCCGGCGCTCGAACTCGACGACGGTCGCGTGCTGTCCGAAACGCGCGCCATCTGCACCTACCTGGAGGGGCTGTATCCGGAACCGAATCTGATGGGCGTCGATTTCGAGGAGCGCGCCTTCATCGAAATGGCCGACCGCCGCATCGAGTTGCACCTGCTGCTCGGCGTTGCCAACTGGGTGCGTCACACCCACCCGGGCCTGGCCGCGCTGGAGCAGCCGCAGTTTCCCGAGTATGGCGCAGCGCAGGCAGACAAGATGCGCGAGACCGCGCGCTGGCTCGACGCGCAACTGGCGCAGCAGCCGTTCATTGCCGGCGAGCGTTTCACGGTGGCTGACATCACGGCCTACTGCGGCCTCGAGTTCGGGCGCGGGCTGATGAAGTTTCGTCCGGGTGCGGAAGGCATGCCGCATTTGCAGGCCTGGCGCGACCGGATCGCCGAGCGTCCGACTGCCGGCAGGACGTGAGCGCCGATCTGCGCAAACGCCTGACGTTCTGGGGCGCCGACGAACACGACGACAGCCTGGTGCGCAGCGTCATCGCCGGGCACAAGACGGTGACGGCCGACACGGTCGACGCATACTACCAGCCATACGGCCAGTACGGCGACGGCAGCTACGCCGCGGGCGACCAAATCGCCGTCTACGATTTGCAGCAGCGCCTGCGCTGCATCATCAAGGCGACGATAGTCGAACGCATCCGGTTCGGCGCTATTCCGGAGGCGGTCTGGCGGGGTGAAACGTTCGCCAGTGCCGCAGCGTTCCAGCGCTGCCACATCGACTGCCTGCCGCACCTGGACCTGCATGACGATGTCGAATTCATCGCCCTGCATTTCACTTTGCTGGAAGTCATCCTCTCTTGAATGGCACGCCGCGCGAAACGCATTGATTGCTCAGCGCTTCTGTGCCAGCATCGCGGCCAGCAACCAGCTCAACCTAGTATCCTTGGCGTGCCACGCTACGACCTGCTGCTCGTCGCCGCGCTGGCGATCCAGTTTGGGATGCTCCGGGCCGGCCTGGAAACGTGGGATGAACGCAAAGCGGTGTGCCTGTTCCACGTCGTTGGCTTCGCGCTCGAAGCGTTCAAGGCGCGGCGGAGTGAAGTCGTCACGCCACCCGCTTGTACCAGTTCCGCTGGGCCCCGATGGCCTGGTAGCAGTGGGCATGCGCGTCGCCAGGCAGCAGCTGGCCGTCGATCGCCAGCACGCCGAAGCGCGCCAGGCTGTCGTGGAACAGGCCCAGTGCGCGCTGGCGCATGGCAGGGCCGAGGGTGGGCAGGATGCTGCTGCAGACGATGGCCTGGAATTCATTGAACGACGCATCCGTCACCAGGCTGTAGTGAAACCAGACGATGCGCGCGCGCAGCTGGGCGCGCAGCTGGGCGCGCAGGCGCGCGCGGCCATCGGCGAACTCGAAAAATTCCGCCAGGTTGCCGCTGCCGCCACCTTGCCGGTACAGGTGGTGCCACTGCACCACCGCGTGCTCCGGCACGGTCGCCTCGCGCATTTCCAGCAGCCGTGCTTCGTCGGCGACGGTGGCATAGATCTCGGCGCGCGCATCGAGCTGCTGCTCGGCCAGCACGATGGCCAGCGCCCACGCTTCCGTGGCAGCCCCGCATTCGGCCAGCCAGATTTTGGGAAGGGGCGAGGCATG
Source organism: Massilia sp. S19_KUP03_FR1 (assembly GCF_036688685.1). Lineage (NCBI taxonomy): Bacteria > Pseudomonadati > Pseudomonadota > Betaproteobacteria > Burkholderiales > Oxalobacteraceae > Massilia > Massilia sp. S19_KUP03_FR1. The sequence continues at coordinate 43,653 of NZ_JAQQPS010000010.1, forward strand.
CAGGCTGGCCGCCAGCACGCTGCGCAGTTCGCGCACGAAGGCGGGGTCGTCGAACGGCCCCTCGGGTTCGACCGCGAGCGCGCGCAGCAGCTGCTGCGCTACCCCGTCGCTGTGCAGCACCTGTTCCTGCAGCGCCGACACGGTGCCCAGCGCGCGCGCTTCCATCAGCACGCGCAGCTTGCGCGCGATCGTCGCCTGGTCGTGGGCGCGGTAGTCGTGCCCGAAGCGCTGGAACACGGCTTCCAGCAACAACGCCGTTTCCAGCGCGGCGATATTGGCCTGCTCCGCGGGTGCGTGCATCAATGCCGCCATCAGTTCAGCCAAACCCGCATCAGCGACAACAACTGCGCCACGTCGACCGGTTTGGTGATGTAGTCCGACGCGCCGGCGGCGATGCACTTGTCGCGGTCGCCCTTCATCGCCTTTGCGGTCAGGGTGATGATCGGCAGCGACTTGAATTTGGGGATGCGCCGGATCGCGCGCATGGTGTCGTAGCCATCCATCTCCGGCATCATGATGTCCATCAGGACGATCTCGATGCCGGGATCCTTTTCAAGTACCTCGATGCCGTCGCGGCCGTTTTCGGCGAATGACACCTGCATCTGCTGGCGCTCGAGCAGCGACGACAGCGCGAAGATGTTGCGCAAATCGTCGTCGACGATCAGCACTTTGCGGCCCGCCAGGCCGCCGTCGAGGACGTGGATCTCCTCGAGCATCTTGCGCTGCAGTTCCGGCAGCGATGCATGTGAGCGGTGCAGGAACAGGGCTGTCTCGTCGAGCAGGCGCTCGGGCGAACGGGCATCCTTGATGACGATGGTTTTCGCGTAGCGTTTGAGTTTGGTGACTTCTTTCTTGCTCAGTTCCTGCGCCGTGTAGATCACGATCGGCAGGTCGCGCAAGGCTGGCTCCTTGCCGATCTGGTCGAGCAGGTCGAAACCGGAAATGTCGGGCAGGGTCAGGTCCAGCACCATGCAATCGAAATGGCCCTGCTGCAACGCGGCCAGGGCCGATTTGCCGTCTTCGACCGCGACGATGCGCAGGTCGGCGTCGCCGATCAGGGCCACGATGGCGTCGCGCTGGGCCGCTTCATCGTCCACGATCAGCAGGCTGCGTTTGCCTTTCAACAGGAATTTCTGGATGCGGGTGAAGTTTTCTTCCAGCGCTTCCTGGTCGACCGGCTTGTTGATGTAGGAAATCGCACCCTGGCGCAGCGCGCGTTCGCGCTCGCGCAGGCTGGACATGACGTGCACCGGGATATGGCGCGTGCTCGGGTCGCGTTTCAGGCGATCGAGTACCGTGAAACCGTCGATGTCGGGCAGGTCGATATCGAGCAAAATCGCCGACGGCAGGTAATCGCGCGCCAGCGACAAGGCCGAGTCGCCGCGGTGAGTGACGATCGCCTTGAAGTTTTTCTCGCGCGCGAATTCGAGCAGCACTTGCGCAAACCGCTCGTCGTCCTCGACGATCAGCACCGACGGGTCGCCTGGTGTGGCCAGGCTGCGGTCGTCCAACATCGATCCGTATTCAACCATGCCGGGGCCGCCCGCATCGAACGATTCCGGCGCAGAGGGCGCCTGCGCATATTGCACCTGCACCGGCATGGGCGGCGCCAGGCGCGCCGGCTGCGGCTGGCGCGCCTGTTCATAGTTCACGAAACCGGCCCGGTTGTAGGGCAGGAACAGGGTGAAGGTGGAGCCGCTGTTGACGACCGACTCGACGCGGATTTCGCCGCCCAGCAAACGCGCCAGTTCGCGCGAAATCGACAGGCCCAGGCCGGTGCCGCCGTACTTGCGCGCGGTTGAGCCGTCGGCCTGCTGGAATGCTTCGAAAATCAGTTGCAGCTTGTCGCCCGGGATGCCGACGCCGGTATCGTTGACAGAGAAGGCCAGCACCGCGTCCGCATGCAGCAGATTCGGGTGGTCGCTCGACCAGCCGCTGGTGACCAGGCTGATCGTCAGGGCCACCTGGCCATGGCTGGTGAATTTGAACGCGTTCGACAGCAGGTTTTTCAGCACCTGCTGCAGGCGCGTGGTGTCGGTCATGACGGCGGTCGGCAGGTTCTCCGACAGATCCACCGTGAAGCCCAGGTGCTTGGCTTCGGCCATGTGGCGGAAGGTGCGGTCGACGTAGTTGCGCAGGTTCGAGAAGCGGTATTCCGACACGTCCAGCGTGACGGTGCCGGACTCGATTTTGGACAGGTCGAGAATATCGTTGATCAGCGTGAGCAGGTCGGAGCCGGAGCCGTGGATGGTCTTTGCAAACTCCACCTGCTTGCCGGACAAATTGCCTTCCGGGTTATCGGAAAGCTGCTGCGCCAGGATCAGCAGCGAATTCAAGGGCGTGCGCAGTTCGTGCGACATGTTCGCCAAAAACTCGGACTTGTATTTGGACGACAGGGCCAGCTGGGTCGCCTTTTCTTCCAGCGCTAATTTTGCCTGCTCCACTTCGCGGTTCTTGCGTTCCACCTCGATGTTCTGCTCGGACAGCAGGCGCGCTTTTTCGGCCAGCTCCTGGTTGGTTTGCTGCAGTTCCTGCGCCAGCGATTGCGATTGCGTCAGGAGCGACTCGGTGCGGCTGTTCGCCTCGATGGTGTTGAGCACGACGCCGATCGATTCCATCAGCTGGTCGAGGAAGGAGAGGTGGGTTTCGGTGAAGCGATCGAGCGAGGCGATTTCAATCACGGCTTTCACTTGCTGCTCGAACAGGATCGGCAGCACCACGATATTGGTCGGCGGTGCCGAACCGAGGCCGGACGAGACGGCGATGTAATCGCGCGGCACGTCGGTCAGCCAGATGCGGTTTTTTTCGAGCGCGCACTGGCCCACCAGGCCTTCGCCGGGCAGGAACGAGGTAGGCAGCTTGCGGCTGGAACGGTAGCCGTAGCTGGCGATCATGCGCAGGCGCGCTTCGTCGTCCTGCGAGTCCATCATGTAGAACACGCCATGGTGGGCTGACACCAGCGGCGCCAGTTCGGAGAGAATCAGCCGGGTTACCGCCTGCAAGTCGCGCTGGCCCTGCAGCAGGCGGGTGAAGCGCGCGAGGTTGGTTTTCAGCCAGTCCTGCTGCGCATTCTTCTGCGTTGTTTCCTTCAGGTTGCGGATCATCTCGTTGATGTTGTCCTTCAGGTAGGACACTTCGCCGCGCGCCTCCACCTGGATGGACCGCGACAAGTCGCCGCGCGTCACGGCGGTGGCCACTTCACCGATCGCGCGCATCTGGTTGGTAAGATTGGCGGCCAGCTGATTCACGTTCTCCGTCAAATCCTTCCAGGTGCCGGCCACGCCGGACACGTTGGCCTGGCCACCGAGCTTGCCCTCGGTGCCGACCTCGCGCGCCACCCGCGTCACTTCCGACGCGAACGACGACAGCTGGTCGACCATCACGTTGATGGTGTCCTTCAGTTCCAGGATCTCGCCCTTGACGTCGACCGTGATCTTTTTCGACAGGTCGCCGCGCGCCACGGCGGTGGTCACCGCCGCGATGTTACGCACCTGGCCCGTCAAATTCGACGCCATGAAGTTGACGTTATCCGTCAAATCCTTCCAGGTGCCGCCCACGCCCGGCACGTAGGCCTGGCCACCGAGCTTGCCCTCGGTGCCAACCTCGCGCGCCACCCGCGTCACTTCCGACGCGAACGACGACAACTGGTCGACCATCACGTTGATGGTGTTTTTCAGCTCGAGAATCTCGCCCTTCACGTCGACCGTGATCTTTTTCGACAGGTCGCCGTTGGCCACCGCCGTGGTGACGTCGGCGATGTTGCGCACCTGGCCGGTGAGGTTGCCGGCCATCGAGTTCACGCCGTCCGTTAAATCTTTCCAGGTACCTGCGACGCCGGGCACGTTGGCCTGACCACCGAGCTTGCCTTCGGTGCCCACCTCGCGCGCCACGCGCGTCACTTCCGAGGCAAACGAGTTCAATTGGTCGACCATCACGTTGATGGTGTTTTTCAGTTCCAGGATCTCGCCCTTCACGTCGACCGTGATTTTCTTGGACAGGTCGCCGTTCGCCACCGCGGTGGTGACGTCGGCGATGTTGCGCACCTGGCCGGTCAGGTTGCCCGCCATCGAGTTGACCGAGTCGGTCAAATCTTTCCAGGTGCCGGCCACGCCTTTCACCTGGGCCTGGCCGCCCAGTTTGCCCTCGGTGCCGACCTCGCGCGCCACGCGCGTCACTTCCGACGAAAACGACGACAACTGGTCGACCATCACGTTGATGGTGTTTTTCAATTCGAGAATCTCGCCCTTCACGTCCACCGTGATCTTTTTCGACAGGTCGCCGTTGGCCACCGCGGTGGTCACGGTGGCGATGTTGCGCACCTGGCCGGTCAGGTTCGACGCCATGAAGTTCACGTTATCAGTCAAATCCTTCCACGTGCCGCCCACGCCTGGTACGTATGCCTGGCCACCGAGCTTGCCTTCGGTGCCCACTTCGCGCGCCACGCGCGTCACCTCGGAGGCGAAGGAGCGCAGCTGATCGACCATCACGTTGATGGTGTCCTTCAACTGGAGGATCTCGCCGCGCACGTCGACCGTGATTTTCTTGGACAGGTCGCCATTCGCCACGGCAGTGGTCACTTCGGCGATGTTACGCACCTGCGAGGTCAGGTTGCCCGCCATCGAGTTGACCGAGTCGGTCAAATCCTTCCAGGTGCCGGCCACGCCTTTCACCTGCGCCTGGCCGCCCAGTTTGCCCTCGGTGCCGACCTCGCGCGCCACGCGCGTGACTTCCGACGAAAACGAGGACAGCTGTTCGACCATGGTGTTGGCGGTGGTGGCCGCGCGCAGGTACTGGCCTTTCAAAGGATGGCCGTCGACTTCGAGCGCCATGGTTTGCGACAGGTCGCCCTTCGCCACCGCGCCGATGACGCGCGCCATCTCCGTGGTCGGGCGCACCAGGTCGTCGATCAGGGTGTTCACCGCGCTGAAGATGGTGGCCCAGCCGCCCACCACGCCCGGCACCGACGCGCGCTGGGTCAGGCGGCCTTCACGGCCAACCACGCGCGACACGTCGGTGATCGCGGTGACCATTTTTTCCTTGGTCTCGATGATCTCGTTGAGGGTATCGGCGATTTTGCCGGGTACGCCGGTCCAGTCGGACGGCATGCGCGCCGAAAAGTCGCCTTTTTTCAGCGCCATCAGCGTCGCCAGCAGCAGCTTGGCGTCGAGCTGGTCGGGCATATCGGTCATCGTATTCATGGCATCGGTCCTTTGGGGGGCAGGGGCGTGCGCCGGCGCTGACACGCGGTCACAGCCAAGGTAAAACGGGGTCGTGTGAAACGATACACTTGTCCACAATCAAGTCAAGTCGGCGGCGTGAAGCGCGGGCGCGATCAGACCGGAAGATTAACTGAAAAGATCTTGCTGAGACGCACGATTCGGTGCGGTGGCGGGAGGCGGGGAGAGTGGAAAAAAGAAGGGGGCGCAGCAGGCTGCGCCCCTTGATCGCGGGATTATTCGAGCAGGTCGCTGTCGCTGAGCGTTCCCTTGACGTAGAGCTTGACCAGGATCGCCACCGGCGTCGGGATCAGCATGCCGGTTTCGAAGCGGCTCCCGCTCGACTGGGTTACACCAAACCGGCTCCAGAATTTTTCCTGGCTCTCGCGCTTGCGGACGCGAAAAGCCTTCAAGTCAAAAGATGGCGCGACTGAATGAAGCATACTGTGACTGGAGGTACTCGCGCCCTGGACATACATGTCACTGCTGAGATCGTTTGGCATTATTTATTCCCTGAAGAACTAGTGGAAAAGACAGTATTCCACCGGCCTGTGGCCGGCGCACCTGTCAACTATACGAGCTTGTTTAATCGCCCATTCTGCATATTTTCATACATTGATGGTAAAAGGCAAGCGGTAACTTTTTGGCTAGTTAAATGTAACATTCGGTTTCCCGGGCTACAAGGGTTGGCCCTACCGTTTTGGCGGTAAAAATAGTATGCTGTGGCGCCCACACCACTGTCCCTTTCGATGCCATCTCCCGTCACGCCCGGCCTGCTGATTTTGCATGGTAACCAGATGGAACTGTTGCGCGCCGCCGTGTTCGACTGGCTCGGCCGCCATCCGCTTGGGGCCCTGGAGCAGGAAACCATCCTGGTGCAATCGAATGGCGTGGCCGAGTGGCTGAAAATCGCGCTGGCCGAAGAGTTGACAGTGTGCGCCGCCACCCAGGTCGCGCTGCCCGCGCGTTTCCTGTGGCAAGCCTATCGCAGCATGCTGGGGCGCGAGCATGTGCCGCCCCGCTCCCCGTTCGACAAGGGACCACTGACGTGGCGCCTGATGCGCATGCTGCCCGCCTTGCTGGCGCAGGACACGTTCGCGCCGCTGCGCCATTTTCTGGGCGATGGCTGCCCGGAGCGCCGGCTGCAACTGGCCGAGCGGCTGGCCGACCTGTTCGATCAGTACCAGGTGTACCGCGCCGACTGGCTGCTCGACTGGGCGGCGGGCCAGAACATCCTGCGCCGGCCCGGCGGCGAGCCGGTGAAACTGGCGCTGGACCAGTGCTGGCAGGCCCAGCTCTGGCGCGAGGTGAACGCCAGCCTGCCCGACGAAAAACGCTTTTCCAGCCGGGCTGGCATCCACCAGCTGTTCCTCGACGCCGTCGCGCGTGGCGACGCGCCCAAGGCCCGCTTGCCGCGCCGCGTGGTGCTGTTCGGGATGTCCGCCTTGCCCTACCAGACCTTGCAGGCGGTGGCCGCGCTGGCGCGCTACACGCAGGTGGTGATGGCCGTGCCGAATCCCTGCCAGTTTTATTGGGGCGACATCATCGAGGGCCGCGAGCTGTTAAAAGCCGTGCACCGGCGCCAGCAGCCGAGGAACGGCGCCAGCCTCTCCGAGATGCCGATCGAAGACCTGCACGCGCACAGCCATCCGCTGCTGGCCAGCTGGGGCCGGCAAGGGCGCGACTTCATCCGCATGCTCGACGAATTCGACGCGGCCGCCGCCAGCCATACCGAGGCCGATGGTGTCACCAGCCTGCGCATCGATTTGTTTTCCAGCGAAGAAGGTGACACGCTGCTGTCGCAGGTGCAGGCGGCCGTACGCGATCTGCTGCCGCTGGCCGATCACCCGCACGTGGCGCCCGATCCGCTTGACCGCTCCATCGAATTCCACGTCGCCCACAGCACCCAGCGCGAAGTCGAGGTGCTGCATGACCAGCTGCTGTCGTGGTTCGGCCAGGATCCGGACCTGCGCCCGCGCGACATCGTTGTTATGGTGCCGGACATCGATACCTTTTCGGCCGCCATCCACGCCGTGTTCGACCAGCACCGCCGGCATGACGCCCGCTTCATTCCGTTCGAGATCGGCGACGTCAAGGACCGCAGCGTCAACCCGCTGCTGGTGGCCCTGGAGTGGCTGTTGCGCCTGCCGCAGCAGCGCTGCCGCCAGAGCGAAGTGCGCGACCTGCTCGACGTGCCGGCCGTGGCCGCGCGCTTCGGCCTTGCGCTGGACGACCTGCCCACGCTGGGCCGCTGGATCGACGGCGCCGGCGTGCGCTGGGGTCTCGATCAATCGCACCGCGCCGGCCTGGGCCTCGGGTCGGCCGGCGAACAGAATGCCTGGATCTTCGGGGTGCGCCGGATGCTGCTCGGTTACGCGAGCGGCCTGGGGGCGAACTTCCGCGACATCGAGCCCTACGCTGAAGTAGGCGGGCTCGATGCCGCGCTGGCGGGGTCGCTGGCGCAGCTGGTCGAGGCGCTGCTGCACTGGCGCGCCGCGCTGGCCGTCGAGCGCACGCCGGCCGAATGGGGAGAGCAGGCGCGGCTGCTGCTGGCGGCAATGTTCAAAGCTGACGAGGAAGAAGACCGCATCACGCTGGCGCAGTTGACCGAGGCGCTTCAATCCTGGCTGGAGATTTGCGAGGCGGCCGATTTTACCGAAAAGGTGCCGCTGGCGGTGCTGCGCGAAGCGTGGCTGGGCGGCTTGGACGAGCCGACCCTGAACCACCAGTTTGTCTCCGGCGGCGTGACCTTCTGCACCCTGATGCCGATGCGCGCGGTGCCGTTCAAGGTGGTCTGCCTGCTGGGCATGAACGATGGCGACTTCCCGCGCCGCGCGCCGAAAGCCGATTTTGATTTGCTGGCGCTGCCCGGCATGGCGCGTCCGGGCGACCGTTCGCGCCGCGACGACGACCGCTACCTGATGCTCGAGGCCTTGCTGGCCGCGCGCGCCAGGCTGTATGTCAGCTGGACCGGGCGCAATGTGCGCGACAACAGCGAGCAGCCGGCGTCGGTGCTGGTCTCGCAGCTGCGCGACTATCTCGCCGCCGGCTGGGACCTCGATCTCGCACAACGCACGACCGAACACGCGCTGCAGCCGTTCAGCCGGATTTATTTCGAAGCGGGCGGCCTGCTGACCTACGCCGGTGAATGGCGTGCCGCCCACGCCGGCGCGACGCAAGCGGTGGCCGAGGTGTTGCCGCCCTACGAACTGGAGCCGGACTTCCGCCTGAAACTGAACGAGCTGGCCAGTTTCCTGCGCCAGCCAGCGCGCTACTTTTTCCGGCGCCGCCTGGGTGTCGCGTTCGAAGAACCGGATACGCTCGGCGACGACGAGGAAAAATTTTCCATCAATGCGCTCGAGCGCTACCAGCTGGAAGACGCGCTGCTCGACGATGCCGGTACGCCCGAGGCGCTCGATGACGTGCGCGCGACGCTGCACGCACGCGCGGAAAAACTGGGCCGCGAAGGCGCGCTGCCGATTGGCCTGATCGGCCAGCAGTGGCAGCACCAGCTGGTCGAAGCGCTGGTGCCGGTGCGCCAAGCCTGGCTGACGCTGGTGGCGCGCTTTCCGCAGGCGGCGCCGAAGCTGGCGCTGAGCCTGTCCGTGGGGCCGCTGCAGCTGGACGACTGGATCGACCACGTGCGCCAGGGGCCGGGCGGCGTGGCCTGCCTGGCGCAGATCTCGTCGAAAGTACTCGACCGCGAGGGCAATCCGCGCGGCGACAAGCTGATCGCGCCGTTCCTGCGCCAACTGGCCGCCGCGGCTGCCGGATCGCCCATACAGGGCTTCCTGGTGGCGCGCGACGCGATCGTGACGATGGCCCCGCTCGAACCGGCCATGGCGAAGGCGGCGCTGGAGCAGGTGGTCGGCGCCTGGCGCGCCAACCTCGACGCCCCCCTCGCCGTCGCCTGTAAAACCGCACTTGCCCAACTTGCACAGGGCGATCCGCGCACAGTCTACGACGGCGGCTATGAGATCGACGGCGAAGTGGCCGATCCGTGCCTGGCGCGCCTGTGGCCAACCTTTGCGGCGCTGGTGGGCGCAGGCAACTGGGACGCCACGGTCGAGGCAAGCTATGGTCCTCTGGCGCAGTGGATGGCACATTTCGTGGTTGCGACGCCGCTGGAGGAAGCAGCATGAGCCAGCACCTCGACGCCCGCACTTTCCCTCTGTTCGGCTCGCGCCTGATCGAAGCGTCGGCCGGTACCGGCAAAACCTGGACCATCGCCGCGCTGTACCTGCGCCTGGTGCTCGGCCACGGCGCCGAGAACGCCTTTGCGCGCCCGTTGCTGCCGTCCGAAATCCTGGTCATGACGTTCACGCGCGCGGCCACGCGCGAGCTGTCGAACCGCGTGCGCGAACGGCTGGTGCAGGCCGCTGCCTTCTTCCGCGCCGAGAGCGGGTCCAACGACCCCTACCTGCAGGACCTGGCCGACAGTTACACCGACCCGCAGGCCCGCAGCGCTGCCGCGCACCGTTTGCAACTGGCGGCGGAAACGATGGACGAGGCGGCCATTTTCACCATCGACGCCTGGTGCCAGCGCATGCTGCGCGAGCACGCCTTCGATTCCGGCAGCCTGTTCGACGAAGAACTGGTCAGCGACGAACGCAGCCTGTTCGAAGACGCGGCCCACGATTACTGGCGCCAGCAAGTCTATCCACTGAACCGCGCGGCGCTCGACGTGTTGCTCGCGTGCTGGAACGATGTCGAGGTCCTGAAAGACGGCGTGCGCACACTGTTGCGCCATGTCGAACGGTTCGATGTCGCGCCGGACGAATCGCTGGCCGCGCTGATCTACCGGGTCCAGCGCAGCCAGCTCGCCGAGCTGACCCGCCTGAAAGACGGCTGGCTCGAACGCGCCAACGCCATGGAGCAGTGGATCGCCGGCCAGCGTGGCATCAATCCAAAGTGCTTCAACGGGAACAAGCTGCGCGCTTATTCGCTCGTCAAATGGTTCGACGCGCTGCGCGCCTGGGCGCTTGACCCGGCGCTGCACATGCCGGACCTGCCTGAAAACGCCTGGAAAAGACTCACACCCGACGGCCTGGAAGACACATTTGCAAAAGGTTTTACGGCCGTCGTTCCCGCATACTTCGAACATACCGACGGCTTGCAGGCGGCGCTGGCGCAAATCGAGCCGCTGGCGCACGCACTGGTGCGCCACGCCACGGTGCAGATCAGCGCGCGCATCGCGGCACTCAAGGCCGGCAAGCACCAGTTCGGGTTTGCCGATATGCTCAATCGCTTGAAATTTGCCTTGTTAGGCGCCAACGGCGCCGCCCTGCGCGCGCGCATCGCCACCCAGTATCCGATTGCGATGGTCGACGAATTCCAGGACACCTCGCCCGATCAGTACCAGATCTTCAACCTGCTGTACGAGGTCGGCGCCAACGATCCGGGCCACGGCCTGTTTTTGATCGGCGACCCGAAGCAATCGATCTACGGCTTTCGCGGCGCCGACATCAACAGCTACCTGGCCGCGCGCACGGCCACCACCGGACGCCACTATCAGCTCGGCACCAATTACCGTTCCACGACCGCGCTGGTGCAGGCCGTGAATCGCCTGTTCATGCATGCGGAAAACGGTTACGCCAGCGCTGCCTTCCGCTTCAAGAAAGGCGACCTCAATCCGCTGCCGTTCACCGAAGTGGCGGCGCAGGGCAAGTCGGCGCAGCTGGTCGGCGTCGACGGTCCCTACCAGGCGCTGGCAATCGCCGCGACCGACCGCGACGACATGAAAGCGGACGACTACCGCAGCTTCTTCGCGCACCACTGCGCCGAGCACATCGTCGGGCTGCTCAACGATGAGCGGGTCGGTTTCTCCGACGGTACAACATTCAAGCGCCTGGTGCCGGCCGATATCGCCATCCTGGTGCGCGACCGGCGCGAGGCCGCGGCCATCCGCTCCGCCCTGGCAGTGCGCCGGGTGCCGAGCGTGTACCTGTCGGACCAGGATTCGGTGGTCGACAGCGATGAGGCGGCCGACGTGCTGCGCTGGCTGCACGCGGTGGCTAACCCGCTCGACGGCGCGCTCGCGCGGGCCGCCTTTGCCACCCGCACGGCCGGCCTGGCGCTGGCCGAACTGGCGCGCCTGTCGTCCGACGAAATGGTCTGGGAAACCATCGTCGAACAACTGAAAGCCTTGCACCTGACGTGGCAGCGCCAGGGCGTGCTGGCCATGCTGCGCCGCCTGATCCACGAACTGAAATTGCCGGCCCGCCTGCTGCTCGAAGCGGGTGGCGAGCGGCGCCTGACCAATTTGCTGCACCTGGCCGAACTGCTGCAAACGGCCAGCCGCGAACTCGATGGCGAGCAGGCGCTGATCCGCTGGTTTGCCGAGCAGGTGGCGGGTGTCGGCGAGGGCGGTGACGAGCGTGTGCTGCGCCTGGAGAGCGACGCCGAACTGGTGAAAGTGGTCACCGTGCACAAATCGAAAGGGCTGGAATACCCGCTGGTGTATCTGCCGTTTGCCGTCACCGCGCGCAAGACCGATAAACGCGGAAAAATCTTTTTCGACTACCTCGACGACGACGGCGAGCGCCACATCGACCTGGCCCTGACGGACGTGGCGCGCGACGCTGTCGACCAGGCCCGCATCGAGGAAGACCTGCGCCTGCTGTACGTGGCGCTCACGCGCGCGGCCCATTTTCTGTGGCTGGGCGTGGCGGCCGTGGCCAGCGGCAAAAAGGGTGAAAACCGTTTGCACCATTCCGCCCTGGGCTACCTGCTCACCGGCGGCACGGCAATCGCAGCGGCCGACATGCGCGCACACTGGGAGCGCCTGCGCGACGGACTCGACGCGATTGCGCTGCACGATTTGCCGGCGCCGGACGGCTGCACCATGCTCAGCCGCGTTGAGCAGCGCGCCGACCTGAACGACGCGGCGCGCTTCGAGGGCCAGTTTGAACGCGACTGGTCGGTGGGCTCGTTCACCTCGATTGCCCGCCATGCCAGCGCGCCGCCGATGCGCGCGCAGGAAGAGACCACGCGCGAAGAAGACCCGCAACAGCTGTCCGGCAAGACCGAGGACGCGCCGTGGCACCGCTTCCCGCGCGGCTCCGTGCCCGGCAACTTCCTGCACGACCAGCTCGAGTGGCTGGCGGGTGAGGGCTTTGATTGCATCCTCGACCCCGCCACCGAAACGCGGCTGGCCCAGCGCATCGTGCGCGCCGGCTGGGGCCATCGCCTGGACGATGCGCTGGCATGGCTGCGCGCGCTGGCCACCACCCGGCTGGCGCACATCGACGCCGCGCTGACGGACATCGACCAGCTGCTGCCGGAAATGGAATTCTGGTTTCCCACCGAGCGGCTCGACGTCGGTGCGCTGGACCGCCTGTGCTGCGCGCACCTGCTGGGCGGCATACCGCGCCCCGTACTCCCGCCGCGCAGCCTGCACGGCATGCTGAAAGGTTTCGCCGATCTTGTGTTCGAACATGAAGGGAAGTACTGGGTGCTGGACTACAAATCGAATGCGCTCGGTGCCGGCGACGGCGCCTACACGCACGGCGCGATGGGCGCGGCGATGGCGGCGCACCGCTACGACATCCAGGGCGCGATCTACATGCTTGCGCTGCATCGCTTGCTGCGCAGTCGCCTCGGCGCCGACTACGACCCGGCCGCGCAACTGGGCGGCGCCGTGTTCTTCTTCCTGCGCGGCGTCGCCAATCCCGCCACGCATGGCTGCTATTACCTGGCGCCGGATCGGGCCCTGCTCGATGGCCTCGACGGCCTGCTGGACGGGGAGGCGGCATGACCGAACAGGATCTGTGGGACGAAACCACGCGCCTGACCGAGGATGGCCAGTTGCGCCGCCTGTCGTCCGTCTTCGCGCGCTTCATTGCCACGCTGGGCCATGCACCGTTGCCCGCGCTGCTCGCGTGCGTGCTGCTGTCCGAACTGGAAGGGCGCGGCCACAGTTGCCTGCTGTTGCCCGACCTGGCGCGCGACCCGGCGACGCTGCTCGGCTGGACCGAGCAGCAGTGGCGCGACCTCGCCCATGCCGCCACGCCGCTGCCGAAAACCGCGCGCGCGTGGCACACGTTGCTGGCGTCGTGCGAGCAGGTGTGGCAGGTGGGCGAACTCGATTTCGATCAGCCGCTGGTACTTGACGGCGAGCGCCTGTACCTGCGCCGCTACTGGCGCGACGAGACGCTCGTGGCGCAGGCCATCCGCACGCGCGCGCAGGGCGTGCGCGAACTCGACGTGGCCGCCGTGCACGGCTGGCTGAACAAACTGTTCGGCGCGCCGCAGGGTGTGCCACCGGACTGGCAGAAAGTCGCCTGCGCGGTCGCCCTGCGCGGCGCCGTCGCCATCATCACGGGCGGCCCGGGCACCGGCAAGACCTATACCGTGGCGCGCCTGCTGGCGCTGCTGTTCGCCACCGCGCCGGATGCAGCGCAGCTGCGCATCGCCCTGGCCGCGCCCACCGGCAAGGCGGCGGCGCGCCTGAAACAGTCGATCGACAAGGCGCTGGGCGACCTGGCCGACCGGGTAGCCGGCGAGCTGCCGCTGCGCGAACTGACCAAGCGCATCGGCGCCGCGCGCACCTTGCACAGTTTATTGGGCGCGCGTCCCGACACGCGCAGCTTCGCCCACCACAAGGGCAACCCGCTCGATGTGGATGTGCTGATTGTCGATGAAGCGTCGATGGTGCACCTCGAGATGATGGCGGCACTGCTGGACGCCTTGCCGCCCACGGCCACATTGATCCTGCTGGGCGACAAGGACCAGCTGGCGTCGGTGGAAGCGGGCGCCGTGCTGGGCGACTTGTGCCACGATGCCGAAGCCGGCGCCTACAGCGCGGCCACGCTGGCGTATGCCTTGCAAGCGGCCGGCGAGACGATTCCGGCCTCGTTCGCGGGCGCGGGCGGCGCGCTGGCGCAGCAAACCGTCATGCTGCGCCACAGCCGCCGCTTCGGTGGCCCGATCGGCCAGTTGGCGCTGGCAGTCAATGCGGGGAACGTCGAGGCGACGCACGCGCTGCTGCGCAGCGGCGCGCCCGAGGTACGCTGGATCGAGCACGCCCAGCAGCAGCAGCTGGTGCAGCTGGCGCTGACCGGCTACCAGCCCTATCTCGCGCTGCTGGCGGCGGGCTCCGGCGCTTCGCACGACGACTGGGTGCGCGCGGTCCTGCGCAGCTTCGAGGCGTTTCGCGTGTTGTGCGCCGTGCGCGATGGCGAGTGGGGTGTGGATGGCCTGAACACGGCCATCGAGCAGCGCCTGGTGGCCGCGCGCTTGCTGCGCCGCGACGGCGAGTGGTATGTGGGCAGGCCAGTGATGGTGACCCGCAACGACTACGGCACCGGCGTCTTCAATGGCGATATCGGGCTGACGCTGCCTGATCCGGCGCGCCCGGGTTCGCTGCGCGTGTACTTCCTGGAAGGCGACAAGGTGCGCAGCGTGCTGGCCACGCGCCTGCGCAACGTGGAGACGGCGTACGCGATGACGGTGCATAAATCGCAAGGCTCGGAGTTTGCGCACACGGTGCTGGCGTTGCCGAAAGAGGGCGCTGCGATGCTGGCGCGGGAATTGGTCTACACGGGGATCACGCGGGCGAGCGCGCAATTTACGCTGGTCTCGCCCGGCGCAGAGGTTCTGTCTGAAGCAATCGCGCAGCGCACGCACAGGGCGAGCGGACTGCGCGCGATGCTGGCGGATTGAACCGCCAGCGGGTGGGCTTAGCGGTGCTTGCGATTCTTCTTGACGGCTTTCACATGCTTGCGGGTGGAAACCCGCGCCGCAGACGTCGCCTTGACCGTGCTCGAGGCGCGAATGGCTGGTGCACGCAGGCCGCGCAAACGCGGTGCGCGAATCACCGGCTCGGCGCCGGCGGTGCCGGCCATGAGGCGGCGAATGTTCAGCGCATCCATCACGCGCACCGACGAGGCGCGTGCATTGAGCAGCACCAGCGTCGCAGTCTTGCCGGCGGTGGTGATGCGCATGATCAGGCAGCGGCCCGCTTCTTCGATGTAGCCGGTTTTCGACATGCCGATATCCCAGCCCTTGGCACCCACCAGGCGGTTCGTGTTGTGGTATTCCACGCCGCGCCCGTTGATGTTGATGATGTCTTTCGACTCGGTCGTGATGCGCGTGATTTCCGGGTAGTGCGATGCGGCCATGGCCATTTTGACAAGGTCGGACGCGGTCGAACGGTTGTTCGGCGACAGGCCGGTCGGCTCTTCGATCGAGGTTTGCGTCATTTGCAGCGAAGCGATCTTGTTTTTGACGGCGAATTTGAACGCGCCGATTCCGCCCGGGTAGGTGCGGCCCAGCGAGGCAGCGGCGCGGTTATCCGAGGACATCAGCGCCAGTTGCAGCACATCGCGGCGCGGGATCGAGGCGCCCACCGGCACACGCGAGGTGCTGTGCTTGAGCATGTCGACGTCCTTGCTGTCGATTTCGATTTTCTCGTCCATGTCCTGCTTGGCGTCGAGAATGACCATGGCGGTCATCAGCTTGGTCAGGGAGGCGATCGGGACGATTTCGTTGGCGTTTTTTTCGAGCAGAATTTTACCGGTGCCATCTTCGACGACCAGCACGGATTGCGAGCCGAACGGAACGGCGTAAACAGCGGCGGTCGATAGCGATAGCAGGACGGCGGCGAATAATTTTTTCATTGAATGGCGAATGGGGAAGTGCGGTTGAGGTTCGGGCGCCGAGGTTGGCGGCGGAGCATCAAACTGGCTTGTAGGCAACTACAAGAGAGGGACGATACCAGCAAGCTCAGGCGCTGTCTATGGCGCACAAGATAAAAGCCGGGTGAACTGACCGAAAACCCAATAAAAAAAGCCCTGCATCGCTGCAGGGCCCGTTTAAAGCTGCCAGGTTACCAATGTTGAAGTATTTACTCAGGCGCCGCGCGGCGTTACTGTGGCTGATAGATCTTGTCGAACTCGCCACCATCGTCAAAGTGTTTCTTTTGCGCGGCGCGCCAGCCGCCGAAATACTCGTCCACCGTGAACAGGGTGATCGGCTTGTAATTGGCCGCAAACTGTTTCGTGACCGCAGCCGAACGCACGCGCATGAAGTGCTTCGCGCCAATGGCCTGGCCGGCGTCCGTGTACAGGAAATTCAGGTACGCGGTGGCGGCCTTGCGGTTACCGCGCCGGTCGACCACTTTGTCGACCACGGCCACGGGCGACTCGGCCAGGATCGAGGTCGCTGGATAGACCACTTCGAAATTGTCGCCAAACTCCGCGCGCACCAGGTTCACTTCGTTTTCAAACGTGACCAGCGCATCGCCGATCTGGCGCTGGGTGAAGGTGGTGGTGGCGGCGCGCCCGCCCGCATCGAGCACCGGCACATTCTTGAACATGCGGGTAACCAGGTCGCGCGCCTGTGCTTCGCTGCCGCCTTTTTTCAGGACTGAACCCCAGGCCGCCAGGTAGGTATACCGGCCGTTGCCGGCGGTTTTCGGATTCGGAATGACCACCTTGACGTCCGCCTTGGCCAGGTCGGCCCAGTCACGGATGGCTTTCGGGTTGCCCTTGCGCACCAGGAACACCATGGTCGAATAATACGGCGCCGCATTGTTGGGGAATTTCTTGGCCCAGTCCTTGGCCAGCAGGCCGCGGTCGGCCAGCATGTCGATGTCATTCGCCTGGTTCATCGTTACCACCGACGCTTCCAGGCCATCGGCCACGGCACGCGCCTGCTTGCTCGAGCCGCCGTGTGACTGCTTGATCGTGACATCCTCGCCCGTCGTCTTCTTGTAGCCGGAGATGAAAGCGGGGTTCACTTCCTTGTACAGTTCGCGCGCGACATCGTACGAGACGTTCAGCAGCTCGGTATCGGCGCCATGCGCGGCAGGTAACACGGCGCCGGCGCCGAGCGCCAGGGACAGGGACAACAGGGCACGGCGCAAGGGTCGGGCAGGGGTGGTGATCATGGTGTACTCGCTGGTTCGACTGAGGAAAAGAGTCAGCATACTCTCCAATCTTGTGTCGTTACAGAACGATTCTTTCGTCATATGCTTAGAGATCTCGCCTGCGGCCACCATCTGTCTCTCAGGAAATGAAACTGTGCGGCAGCGAACCCCGCCGGTTTTGTGTATAGTCGTCCCCGGCGCGGCGCAAGCAGGTTTATTTTTTACCGCGATTTACCGCGCTTAACGTTTGTAAATGCGTCCTTGACACACCTAATACTGTTTTTAACCGTTTCGGGATGAAGAAGTCCATGGGTTTCGCTCTTCGAGTTGCCGTTGCCGGCGACGAACAATCAGTCTGTGAGTTGCTGCGCCGCTCGATTGGCGAGGGCTGCGCGCAGGATCACCGCGACCATCCCGAGGTGCTGGAAAATTGGCTGTCCAACAAAACGCCGAACAACGTGCGCAACTGGCTGGGCTCGCCCAGTAATTACATGGTCGTGGCCGACAGCGGCAACGCGCTGCTCGGTGTGGCTTTGCTGAACCAGGCCGGCAAACTGGCGCTGTGCTATGTCGATCCTGGCACCACCCGGCACGGCATCGGCCGCGCCATGCTGGCCGCCGTCGAGACGCAGGCGCGCAGCTGGAATATCAGCAAAGTACATTTGCACAGCCCTGCCAGCGCCGCGGGTTTTTTTGCCCGTCTCGGTTACGCCGACGGTGGCAAGGAAAAAGCCTGCTATGGCCTCGAATGCGACCTGTACTGGAAACCACTGAATACCCAGCCTGGCGACTGCCCGGCTGATTCCCGGGCCCGGTTCTGCAACTGCAAGGCATAATAATTGCCGTATTGACAGCCAATTTACGCAGATTCGTTGGTGAACACGGCTGTTTCACGGCATGCTTTGCGTTATAGTTAGCGCCTTCCAGAACCCACGTCGAGCATCATGTCTTCCCGCAGAGAATTCCTTCAGAAAAGCGCCGGCTGGTCCGCCCTCGGTTTGATCGGTATGGGGGCAGCGCATGCCGACCAGCGTCCGCAATCGGGCCAGCTGGCCTCGGAAGTGGACACCACGATGGCGCCGCCGCCCGACCTGTTCGACGCCCAGGCGCTCGACCTCGATTTCTGGGTGAAACCGCGCACCTTGTCGCTGATCCGGCCCCAAAGCGGCGAACGCACCAAGGTCCTGTACTGGAAGGATGGCGACGTCATCGATTCGGCTTACCAGGAACTGTGCCATCTGCTGCGCGACGTGAACGGCAAGGCCACCGCGCCGATCGACCCGAAACTGTTCGAAACCCTGTGGGGCACGCAGGCTTTCGTGGCGCGTTACGGCATGGAGCGGCCGCTGGAAATCCTGTCGGGCTACCGCACCGCGGCGTCGAACCAGCGCCTGCAGGAAGAAGGCATTCCGGCGGCGCGCAAGTCGCTGCACATGTCCGGCAAGGCGGCCGACATCCGCATCGCCGCGCTGAATGAAGAAGTACTTGGCGGCCTGATCCGCAGTTTCCGCCAGGGCGGTGTCGGTTTCTATTACCGCAACAGTGCCAAGGGCGGCTGGATCCATACCGATACCGGCCTGAACCGCACCTGGAAAGGGTGATTTTTACGTGGTTTGCCAAACTTGGACGCGGTTTCCTTGTCTTAGTAATGTGCCGGCACGCTGCCCGGTGATTGACGAAACCTTTCAAGGAGACGGTAATGGCAACCATGAATGCACCTACCATCGATCGGCGCCAGACGCCTGACCGGCGCAGCGTCGAGGGTGACCACGCCAGCGGCGCCATCATCGCGCTGGACTATATTGCCATGGCGCTGATGATCATCGGCGGCCTGAACTGGGCGATGGTCGGCCTGTTCCAGGTCGATCTCGTCGCCACCTTGTTCGGTCCGGCCTCGCCGCCGGCGCGGCTCATCTACGTGATGGTCGGGGTCGCGGCGCTGTGGGGCGTCTACCTGCTCGGCAAGCTGGCCAGCAACAACGGGCGCTCCTGAGCGCCGGGGTTCCACCACGCGGTACTGATGTTCCGGTACGGACAGGCAAAATGCCGTAGCATACGGCCTTGCTCCTTATTTTTGCCCTCGATGACCGAATTGTCCCCACCGCCCCGTTTTCGTCCCCGTCCGTGGACGCCGCTGGAAACCCCGCAAGACGTCGAACTCTGGATCGACGAACACGACCGCTGCCTGCAGGAGCTCATTGCGCCAGACGAACGGGGCGTGGGCATCTGCCTGACGCTGGGCGTGGGCGGCAATATCTATTTGCAGACCGGCGCCGATGCCGTGCTTCTCGATGTCGACGAGGACGCGAGCTGGGTCGCGCCGCTCATTACCGCTGCCACCGGCGTCGCCGCGCCGCGCGGCAGTTATTGGGTTTTGCCTGACGATAAGTTGATTCAATTGATCGTCGGCTTGTCGAGCCTGGTTGAGAGTACGACGCTGGTCAGCGGCCACCGGTTTGGCGCCAGCGGCGCCAACCGGATGGGCTTTGGCGCTTAATTTTTTCTTCGCAGCACGGCCATATTCGGTTATAAAGAGTTCTCGCCTGTCAATAGAGGAGCGCTCTGGATATGGGACCTGCAGCGACGTCAGTGGCACGCCGTTTGGTATTGGCAAGCGCCACCTTGCTTTTTGCGCTGTCCAGCCTGCCGTCCGGCGCCGCCGACCGCCTCGCGGCCATCAAGAAGCGCGGCACACTGCGCGTTGCCATGGAAGGCAGCTATCCCCCGTTTAATTTCGTTGAGCCGAAAACCGGCCAGATCACCGGTTACGATGCCGACGTGGCGCGCCTCATTGGTGAGCGCCTTGACCTGAAAGTCGAGCTGATCCCGACGCCGTGGACCGACATTCTCGACGGCCTCGTGGCCGGCAAATACGATGTCATCGTCAGCCAGGTCATCATCTCGCCCCTGCGCGCGCGCATGGTCGACTTTTCCGAGCCCTACACCTATTCAGGCGCGCAACTCATCGTGCGCAACGACGATGAAACGCCCTACACCCGCCTGGCCGATTTGAAGGGCAAGACGGTTGGTGTGGCCAAGGGCAGCGTGTATGAATTGCAGGCGCGTGCGGTGGCGGGCGTCACGGTGCGCAGCTACCCTGCTGCGCCGGAAAATTTGCAGGACCTGGCATTCGGTCGCATCGACGCCGCGCTCAATGACAGCCTGATGGTTGCCTGGCTGGCCGGCAATTCCACTCTGCCGATCAAGCCGGGTCCGCTGGTGTGGACAGGCAACCGCATCGGTGTCGCGATTCAGAAGGGTAATCCCGCGCTCAAGGCAGCGATCGATCTGGCGCTGGCGCAGGCCCAGGCCGACGGCAGTTTGACCAGGCTGTCACGCAAATGGTTCAAGATCGATGCATCGCGTCCGTACCCATGAAAAAAAGGGGCGCCTGCGCGCCCCTCGAATGCTTACCTGATTACATGTTCGGGTAGTTCGGCCCGCCGCCGCCCTCTGGCGTGACCCAGACGATGTTCTGGGTCGGGTCCTTGATATCGCAGGTTTTGCAATGCACGCAATTCTGCGCATTGATCTGCAATCGATCGAGTCCCGCATCGGTCT
Organism: Massilia sp. S19_KUP03_FR1; assembly: GCF_036688685.1. Taxonomy (NCBI): domain Bacteria; kingdom Pseudomonadati; phylum Pseudomonadota; class Betaproteobacteria; order Burkholderiales; family Oxalobacteraceae; genus Massilia; species Massilia sp. S19_KUP03_FR1. The sequence goes on from NZ_JAQQPS010000010.1 coordinate 64,299, forward strand.
TCACGTATTCATACACGCCGGCCGGGCAGTAGCGCTGCTCCGGGCCGGCATACGTGGCCAGGTTCACTTCCACCGGAATGGCCGGGTTTTTCAGCGTCAGGTGGATCGGCTGGTCTTCCGCGTGGTTGGTGTTGGAAATAAACACCGACGACAGGCGGTCGAAGGTCAGCTTGCCGTCCGGCTTCGGATACACGATCGGCTTGAAGTCGGCCGCCGGTTTCAGGCATTCATGGTCGGCATGCGTGTGGTGCAAGGTCCACGGCGCCTTGCCCTTGAACAGAATCTGGTCGATGCCGGTCATGATCGAACCGAGCACCAGTCCCTTGCTCATCCATGGCTTGAAATTGCGCGCCACGTGCAGTTCTTCGTGCAGCCAGGACTTTTCAAAAGCCACAGGGTAGCTGGTCAGCTCATCGTGCTGGCGCGCCTCGCCCAGCGCTGCGAACGCGGCTTCCGCTACCAGCATGCCGGTCTTGATGGCGCCGTGGCTGCCCTTGATGCGGCTGGTGTTGAGGAAACCGGCGTCGCAGCCGATCAGCGCGCCGCCCGCAAAGACGACCTTTGGCAACGACTGCAAGCCGCCTGCCGTGATCGCGCGCGCGCCGTAGGAGATGCGCTTGCCGCCTTCGAAAAAGCCGCGGATGTCCGGGTGGGTTTTGTAACGCTGGAATTCTTCGTAAGGCGACAGGTAGGGATTCTGGTACGCCAGGCCGACCACAAAGCCCACCGCGACCTGGTTGTTTTCCAGGTGGTACAGGAACGAGCCGCCATAGGTGCTGTTATCCAGCGGCCAGCCGGCGCTGTGGATCACCAGGCCCGGCTGGTGCTTGGCCGGGTCGATCTCCCACAATTCCTTGATGCCGAGGCCGTAGGTCTGCGGATCCTTGCCCTTGGCGAGGTCAAACTTCGTCATTAACTGACGTCCGAGGTGGCCGCGCGAGCCTTCCGCAAAGAGGGTGTATTTAGCGTGCAATTCCATGCCCAGCTGGAAGGCATCGCTCGGCTGGCCATGGCGGTTCACGCCCATGTTGCCGGTGGCGACACCCTTGACCGAGCCGTCGTCGTTGTACAGGATTTCGGCGGCGGGAAAGCCAGGGAAGATTTCGACGCCGGCGGCCTCGGCCTGTTGTCCGAGCCAGCGCACGACGTTGGCCAGCGAGACGATGTAGTTGCCGTGGTTGGTCAGCGCCTTGGGCACCATGAAGCCGGGCGTGGCGTACGATTTGGTTTCGCTCAGGAACAGCACGCGGTCTTCCGTGACCGGCGTGTTCAAGGGCGCGCCCAGTTCTTTCCAGTTCGGGAACAGTTCGTTGATGGCGATCGGGTCCATGACGGCGCCCGACAGGATATGCGCGCCCAGTTCGCCGCCTTTTTCCAGCACGCAGACCGACACTTCCTTGCCTTGTTCGGCAGCCAGTTGCTTCAGGCGGATCGCGGCGGACAGGCCGGCGGGGCCGCCACCGACCACGACTACGTCGTATTCCATGGCTTCGCGGGGGCCGTATTTTTCGAAGATATTCGTGTCGTCTGTCATGGTCTCATCATGGGAAAAAAAATTTAAGCACGAGTGTGCGGCTTTTTGCCGCAGTTTGCAACGCGATTGACGCTCTGCGGCATTTTACGGGGCATTATTAGATGCGGCGGTCTAATCCTGGCGAATTGTGTAATGATTGTGCTTTGCAAAGCCATCGGCACAGGTCAGGAGACAAACGTGGGTATTGAAGTCAATTTTGAAGGAAAAATCGCGCTGGTGACGGGTGCATCGAGCGGCCTGGGCGCGCGCTTTGCCAAGGCGCTGGCCGGCGCCGGCGCGCAAGTGGTGCTGGCGTCGCGCCGCACCGATCGCCTCAAGGAATTACGGGCAGAAATCGAAGCCGACGGCGGCGCCGCCCACGTGGTGTCGCTCGATGTGACCGACATGGCCAGCATCAAGTCGGCCATCGCCCACGCCGAAACCGAGGCCGGTCCGATCGATATCCTGGTGAATAATTCCGGCGTCTCGACCACCCAGCGCCTGGTCGACGTGACCGAGGAAGATTACAACTACGTGATGGACACCAATTTGCGCGGCGCGTTTTTCGTGGCCCAGCAAGCGGCCAAACGCATGATCGCGCGCGCCAAGGGCGACCCTAAAAAGCAGCACCGCATCATCAACATCGCGTCGGTGGCCGGCCTGCGCGTGTTGCCGCAAATTGGCGTGTATTGCATGAGCAAGGCCGGCGTCGTGCAGATGACCAAGGCGATGGCGGTGGAGTGGGGTAAGTACAACATCAACGTCAACGCCATCTGCCCCGGCTACATCTCCACGGAAATCAACGAGGAGTATTTCGGCACCGAGCAGGGCAAGAAGCTGATCGATTTATTGCCGCGCAAGCGGCCCGGCAAGCCGGAAGACCTTGATGGCTTGCTGCTCTTGCTGGCCGCTGAAGAATCGCACTTCATCAACGGTGCGATCATCACGGCCGATGACGGGATGACGGCGCAGTAATATACGAGGTGGCGCCTTAGCGCGCCACCCCAACCAGCTTGTGCACCAGTTCCGACGAGGTCGACGCCGAAAACTTGCGCATCAGTTTGGCACGGTGCATCTCCACCGTGCGCGGACTCAAATCCGTTTCACGCGCGATGACCTTGCTGGTCTTGCCTTCGACCAGCAGTGCCGCGATTTCGCGTTCGCGCGGGGTCAGCTCGGCCGTTACCGGGCGCTTCTCGCTGACATCCTCGAACGTCCACACACCCGGCCCCAGCGGCACCGTCGAATCGAGCGCGCGCCCGCTGACGTGACACCAGAACAATTCGCCGTCGCCGCGGCGCATGATGCGCTCGTCCGAATAGCGCCCGCGCGCGTTCATGATGGGAATGATGCGGTCGCCCGTACGCAGGAATTCGGTCAGCGTCGGATACAGCAGCTGGAACGATTTGCCGTCGAGTTCGCCGTCGCCGTAGCCGAACATCTCGGTCAGTGCGCCGTTGCAGGACTGGATCACGCGGTCGACCGAAATGCACATGCCCACCGGCGCATGCTGGAAAATCAGTTCGTAATCAATCGCGTAGCTGGCATCGGTCTGCGGCACGCACATCTCCTTCAACTTTTTTGCGGCGGAAAGTACGAGGTATTTCTACCGTATTGTGCTTTCCGGCGCCGTATTTTATGCTGCCATTCTACTCTGCGATACATGTAAACAATATAAGGGACGGGTATGAATAAAGTTTATCCTGATGCAGCCAGCGCACTGGCTGGCGTGGTGCACGACGGCCAGATGATTGCCGTCGGCGGCTTTGGCCTGTGCGGCATTCCCGAGGCGCTGATCGAAGCACTGCGCGACTCCGGCGTGACCGGCCTGACAGCCATCTCCAACAATGCCGGTGTCGACGGTTTTGGCCTCGGCCAGCTGCTCGAGACGCGCCAGATCAAAAAAATGATCGCGTCCTACGTGGGCGAAAACAAGGAGTTTGCGCGCCAGTACCTGGCCGGCGAGCTGGACCTCGAATTCACGCCGCAAGGCACGCTGGCCGAAAAGCTGCGCTGCGGTGGCGCCGGCATTCCCGCCTTCTTCACCAAAACCGGCGTCGGCACCATCGTGGCCGAGGGCAAGGAAGTACGCGAATTCGACGGCGAACAGTACGTGATGGAACGCGCCCTGGTGCCGGACGTGGCGCTGGTCAAGGCGTATATGGCCGACCGCGCCGGCAATCTGGTGTACCGCAAAACAGCGCGCAACTTCAATCCGAACGTGGCCGCGGCCGGCAAAATAACCATCGTCGAAGTCGAACACCTGGTGGAGATCGGTGAAATCGATCCGGACCAGGTCCACACGCCGAGTATTTTCGTGCACCGCATCGTGCATAACCCGCATCCGGAAAAGCGGATCGAGCAGCGCACAGTGCGTTCCAACTAAAACGAGAGACGGAGAACGACATGGCATGGACTCGTGACGAAATGGCCGCGCGCGCGGCAAAAGAATTGCAGGATGGCTTTTATGTGAATCTCGGCATCGGCCTGCCGACGCTGGTGGCTAACTATGTGCCGCAAGATATCGAAGTGCAGTTGCAGTCAGAAAATGGTTTATTGGGCATCGGCCCGTTCCCGCTCGACAGCGAGGTCGATGCCGACCTGATCAACGCCGGCAAGCAGACCGTGACGGCCATGCCCGGCGCCGCCTACTTCAGCTCGGCCGATTCCTTCGGCATGATCCGCGGCGGCAAGATCAATCTCGCCATCCTCGGTGCGATGCAGGTGTCGGAACACGGCGACCTGGCGAACTGGATGATCCCGGGCAAAATGGTGAAAGGCATGGGCGGCGCGATGGACCTGGTCGCCGGCGTCAAGCGTGTCGTCGTGGTGATGGAACACGTGGCCACGGCCAAGGACGGCAGCACGTCGCATAAAATCTTGCCGAAGTGCGATCTGCCCCTGACCGGCGTCGGCGTGGTCGACCGCATCATCACCGACCTGGGTGTCATCGACATCACCGCGCAGGGTTTGCAACTGGTGGAACTGGCGCCGGGCGTGACGACCGAGCAGATCGTCGCGGCCACCGGTGCGCCGCTGGATGTCCCGGCGCTGTAACGCGACGTTTCTTGCAGGCGAAAAAAATGCCGGGGTGACCCGGCATTTTTTATGGGATGAAGCTGTGCCGTATTACGCAGCTTTCTTCGGGAACATTTCCTTGTCTTCTTCCAGGTGCGTCGGATGACGCAGCTCGGATGCCAGGCGGTCGTGGTCCAGCTCTTTTTCCCACTTCGACACGACGATGGTGGCAACGCCGTTACCGATGAAGTTGGTCAGCGCGCGGCACTCGCTCATGAAGCGGTCGATGCCGAGGATCAGCGCCATGCCGGCCACCGGAATGGTCGGCACCACGGCCAGCGTGGCCGCCAGCGTGATGAAGCCAGCGCCGGTGATGCCGGACGCGCCTTTCGAGGTCAGCATCGCGACGAACAGGATGGTCAGTTCCTGGCCCAGGGTCAGGTCGGTGTTGGTAGCCTGTGCCACGAACAGGGCGGCCATCGTCATGTAGATGTTGGTGCCGTCCAGGTTGAACGAGTAACCGGTTGGCACCACCAGGCCGACCACCGATTTCGAGCAACCCAGTTTTTCCAGTTTGCGCATCAGGGCAGGCAGGGCGCTTTCCGACGAGCTGGTGCCCAGCACGATCAGCAGTTCTTCGCGGATATACGAGATGAATTTGAAGATCGAGAAGCCGGTGTACTTGGCGATCGCGCCGAGAACGAAGATGACGAACACGAAGCAGGTCAGGTAGAACGAACCCATCAGCTTAGCCAGCGGGATCAGCGAGGCGATACCGAATTTACCGATGGTGAAGGCCATGGCGCCGAAGGCACCGATTGGCGCGACTTTCATGATGATGCCGACCACGCCGAAGATGACGTGCGAAATTTCGTTGATGAGATTCGTCACTGGACGGCCGCGCTCGCCGAGCATCGACAGCGCTGCGCCGAACAGGATGGCGATCAGCAGCACTTGCAGGATGTCACCTTTGGCGAACGCGTCGACGAACGTGGTCGGAATGATGTTCATCAGGAAGCCGACCGTGGTCTGGTCGTGCACCTTCGAGGTGTACTGCGCCAGGGCGCTGACATCGAGTTTGGACAGGTCGGCATTGAAGCCGGCGCCCGGTTTCACGAGGTTGGCCACCAGCAGGCCAATGGCCAGCGCGATGGTCGAGACCACTTCGAAGTACAGCAGCGCCTTGCCGCCGACGCGGCCGACTTTTTTCATGTCCTGCATGCCGGCAATACCGGCGACCACGGTACAGAAAATAACCGGAGCGATGATCATCTTGATGAGTTTGATGAAGCCGTCTCCCAATGGCTTCATGGCTGTCGCGTAGGCAGGCTCGAAAATACCGAGCAGGACACCGGCGACGATGGCAAACAACACCTGAACGTACAATATTTTATAGAAAGGTTTTTTCATGACGTGTGGTCGAGGCGCTTGTCCGTAGTGAGAAGTGACGCATCATTACCTATTCCGGATAAGCTTGCAACTGTGGAAAACACCGACGCCAAGTGTGGTAAATACGGCGTCCGGAGCGATTCCTGGTGCGTTTGTATCGCGCCTGGCGCCAGTTTGGCAAATGCTGCGCCGCAGCATCAAGGATGGGGTGGTGGCTGGCTGTGGATTACGCTACCTTTCATCACCAGGGTGATTTTTTGAGTGCCGACATCGCCATCGTCGGAACGCCGTCTACTGCGATCACGTCGGCCGCCAGCCCGGCTTGCAGGGCGCCCAGTTCGGCGCACTTGCCGAGGATCTCGGCCGCCACCACCGTGGCGGCGCGCAGCGCCTCGGTGGGTGTCATCCCCAGTTGCACCAGCCAGGCCAGTTCGCGCGCGCTGCTGCCGTGGGCGAACACGCCGACGTCGCTGCCATTGCCGATTGTAACCCCGACCTTGCGCGCCAGCGCGAACGCACGCGCCGACTGCGCCATGGCTGGCGTGGGCGCGCCACCACGCACATGCTTCTGAAAATATTCGCCGATGGCTTCGGGTGCGGTCAGGGTGGGCACATACGCGGTGTGGTGTTCCAGCATCAGCCGGAAGGTCGCTTCCGTGGCGCCGTAGCCGTGTTCGATGATGTCGACGCCGGCCAGCACCGCCATGCGGATGGCAGCGTCGCTGCTGGCGTGGGCCGCGACCTTGCGGCCGCTGACGTGGGCGGCCGCCACCATCGCGCGCATTTCTTCCAGGGTGAACGTCGGGCGCGCGCTGCCGTCGATGCCGGTGCGGTAGTCCGCACCTGGCGCGTGCAGGCGCAGCGCCTGCTATTCCAGTTCCCAATCGCGCAGCAGCTTGCGCTCGTGGCCGGAGAGTTGCGCCGTAAACCCGTTTTCGTCGGTGCGCCCGAGTACCAGCCGCGCGCCGATATGCAGGCGGTACGGCCGCCACGCGAGGGCCGCGCCGGTGTCGGGTGCAACAAAGCGCACCGGGGCTTCATCCATTCCTTCCGGAATCACGGCGCGCGCCGCCACCGGGCTGCGCGCGCCGGTTTCTACCGTGCCGGCATCGAAAGCTGCGTGGTCTTGCGCTTGCATGCGAACTCCTTGTGGCTGGCTCAAAGTGCGAATGTATCTTTTAGGATAGTCAACGCTTTGATCTTGCGCAAGCCGAGGCTGGCCGGCTGCGCTCACGAAGGGGCAGTGCTGTCGCGCCAGACTTGGTAGAATCCCACTGCAGCGGCCGGCTTTTGTTTGGCTGATGCGCAATATTACCCTGTCCATCGGAGCGCGCATGTCGTCATCACCCAGCTTTACCGTCGAAAGCGTGCAATGCAGTTCGCCTGCCGGACTGCACCGCGTCGCCTATAAACAGTGGGGCGACCCGGCCAACCCGCGCGTGCTGGTCTGCGTGCATGGTGTTACCCGCGTCAGTGACGATTTCGACGCGCTCGCCACCAACCTGTCGAGCCACTATCGGGTGATCTGTCCCGACGTGGTCGGGCGCGGGCGCTCGGGCCGGCTGGCCGTGCCGGCGCTGTACACGGTGCCGCAATACGTGGCCGACATGGTGACGCTGATTGCGCGCGTCACGCACGTGCCTGGCAGCGATGGGACGGTCGACTGGTTCGGCACCTCGATGGGCGGGCTGATCGGCATGGTGCTGGCGTCCCTGCCGGGCAACCCGATCCGCAAACTGGTCCTCAACGATATCGGCCCCATCATCGACCCGGGCGCGCTGGCGCGCATCGGCGACTACATCGGTCAAGACCTGCGCTTTGCCAGTTTCGAGGAAGGTGCGCAGTACGTGCGCACCGTATCAAGCTCGTTCGGCCCGCACAGCGACAGCCAGTGGCACAAGCTGGCATCAGATGTGCTGCGCCAGGCCGACGACGGCCGCTGGCAGCGCCATTACGACATGGCGCTGGCCCAGCCCTTTAAAAGCGCCACGCCGGAAACGGCGCAGCGCGACGAAGCGGCGCTGTGGGGGGCTTACGACGCCATTACCTGTCCCACGCTGCTGGTCCGGGGCGCAGAGTCGGACTTGCTCTCCGCCGACACCGCGCGCCAGATGACGCAGCGTGGCCCGCACCCGCAACTGGTGCAGATTCCCGGCGTCGGCCATGCACCCACCTTTGTACCAGATGACCAGATCGCGATTGCCCGTCGCTTCCTCATCGGCTGAACCGTTTTTATTCATCATCACGAAAGCAATAATGGAAATCAAACGACTGCATCCCGGCAAACGCCTGTCCGAAACGGCCATCCACAACGGCACCGTCTACCTTGCCGGCCAGGTGGCCGACGACACCACCCAGGACATCGTCGGGCAGACCCGCGAAGTGCTGGCCCACGTCGACCGCCTGCTGCTCGAAGCCGGCAGCGACAAGAGCGCGATTTTGATGGTACAGATTTTCGTCAAGAACATCGACGACTTCGCCGGCATGAACTCGGTCTACGATGAATGGGTAGCCGAGGGCAATGCACCACCGCGCGCCACCGTCGAAGCAACGCTGGCCAATCCGGCCGGCCTGGTCGAAATCGTCGTCACCGCCGCGCAGCGCTGACATGGTTTCCATCGCTGCACTGGGCGATGCGCGCCATCCGCTGAGCGAGGGCCTCGGCCCCGAGGACAGCGCGCGCGTGCAGGAAGCGCTCGAGTATGCGGGCGAAGCCTATGGCGAGCGCAGCTGCGCCTCCGGCGAAAGCGCGCTGGCGTTTTCGCTGGGCGTGGCCGGCACGCTGTCCTATCTGCGCAGCGATTGCCCGACCCGCATCGCCGGCCTGCTGTTCGAGCTGGCCATCATGGAGCCGGCCGAAGGCGCCACCTTCGAACACCGCTTCGGCAAGGAGGTGGCCGACCTGGTCGGCGGCGTGCAGCAACTGATTCGCCTGCGCGACCTGACCGTCGGCCATCAGGGCGTCAAACGCGGCAAGAATGCGGCGCAGGAAGCCAGTGCGCAAGTCGAAACGCTGCGCAAGATGCTGCTTGCCATGGCCACCGACATGCGCGTGGTGCTGGTGCGCCTCGCTTCCTGCGTCACCACCTTGCGCTATTTTGCCGAGCAAAAGCGCTTCGATGAGGTGACCCACGCCTACGGGCGCGAAGTGCTCGATTTGTATGCGCCGCTGGCGAACCGGCTCGGTATCTGGCAACTCAAATGGGAACTGGAAGACCTGTCGTTCCGCTTCCTCGAACCGGATACCTATAAACGCATCGCCAAAATGCTGGAAGAAAAACGCATGCTGCGCGAAGGCTTCGTGCAGTCCTCAATCGCACGGCTGCAGCGCGAGCTGGCTGCGGCCGGGATCAAGGCCGAGGTCAGCGGGCGTCCCAAGCACATCTACAGCATCTGGAGCAAGATGCGCGGCAAGGAGCTCGATTTCACGGCCCTGTACGACGTGCGCGCGTTCCGCGTGATCGTCGAGGATGTGAAAAGCTGCTACACCGTGCTGGGCCTGGTCCACAATATCTGGACCCCGATCCCGGACGAATTCGACGACTATATTTCGCGCCCCAAGCCGAACGGCTACCAGTCGCTGCACACGGTGGTGGCGGCCGAAGACGGCCGTCCACTCGAAGTGCAGGTGCGCACGCACGAGATGCACAACTTCGCCGAATACGGCATCGCCGCGCACTGGCGTTATAAAGAAGAAGGCGGCTCGAATTTCAAGGGCCAGAAGTACGACGAGAAAATCGCCTGGCTGCGCCAGCTGCTGGCGTGGAAAACCGACGTCACCGACAGCGTCGCCAAGCCGGAAGCAGAGCAGCGCGAGTGGGTCGAACAGTTAAAAGCGACCACGCTCGACGACCGCATTTTTGTCCTCACGCCGCAGGCGCGCGTGATCGAACTGCCGCAGGGCGCGACCCCGATCGACTTCGCTTACCACCTGCACAGCGAAGTGGGCCATCGCTGCCGCGGCGCCAAAATCGACGGCGTGATGGTGCCCTTGAATACCCCTTTGCGCAATGGCCAGACCTGCGAGATCATCACCGCCAAGGGCGCGCCGGGCAGCGCCGGGCCGTCGCGCGACTGGCTCAGCGCCGGTTACACCGTCGGCACGCGCACCCGCACCAAGATCCGCGCCTGGTTCCATGCGCTGGACCAGCAGGAAACCCTGAACCAGGGCCGCGCGCTGGTTGAGAAATCGCTCCAGCGCGAAGGCAAGACGGCCGTCAACCTGGAAGCGCTGGCGCATAAGCTGGGCTTTCCGAAACTGGACGACCTGTTTGTCGCGGTGGGCAATGAGCTGTTCAGCCTGCGCCACGTTGAACTTGCGGTGCGCGAAAGCGGCGAGCCGGTGGCGCCTGTCGACGACGCCGCCGTCATCAACAAGAGCCGCGCGTCGAGCGTGGAGCAGGGCGCCAAGTCGGGCGTGCTGGTGGTCGGATCGGAAGGCTTGCTGACGGCCCTGGCCAAGTGTTGCAAACCGGCGCCGCCGGACGGTATCGTCGGTTTTGTCACGCGCGGCAAGGGCGTCTCGATCCACCGCGCCACCTGCAAGAACTTCACCGAGATGCGCGCCAAGGCGCCCGAGCGCGTGATCCAGACCGCGTGGGGCGGCGCGCTCAGCGACACCGTCTATCCGGTCGACCTGTTCATCCTGGCCAGCGACCGCCAGGGCCTGCTGCGCGATATTTCCGAGGTGTTCTCGAAAGAAAAGATCAACGTCATCGGCGTGAACACGCAAAGCGCGAAGGGCAATGCGCGCATGGTGTTCACGGCGGAGATCGGGTCGACCGCGCAGCTGAACCGGGCGCTGGGCGAGATCCGCGAAGTGCAAGGGGTGCAGCAGGCGATGCGCCAGTAAATCCCCGATGCACGCGATCCTGTACACCAAACCCGGCGTCGTTGGCCTGCGCCTGCTGCGCTACCTGCTCAGCTGGTGGGCCACCATTCACCTCGGCGCCATCGCGCTGGTGATGGTGCTGTCGCCCTCGACCTACGGCCGGGCCCAGCGCCGCGCCACGGCGAGCTACATCTATGGCAGCACGTGGCAGGTGCTGCCGTGGTTCACGATGCTGGCCGCCGTAGTGGCGCTGGTGATCATCCGCATCGTGGTCGTCACCGCGGCCAGCTATGGTCTGTCGCGCTACGCGCTGGAAATGGTGGTGCGCGTGCTGGTGCTCGAATTGATTCCGCTGTCGGCGGCCTTGTTCGTTGCCCTGCGCGCCAGCATGCGCTTCGATTCCACCACCTTCGGCATCAGCCAGAATGGCGTGCGGCCTGCGGCCAGCGCCGAAAAACTGCGCCAGTCGCGCGCCGACCTGGCGCCGCTGGTCATCTCCCATGCGTTTTCCGTGCTCAGCCTGGCCATGGCCACCAGTTGCGCCGTGCTGGTGCTGGCCTATGTGAACCTGTACGGTCTGTCGCCCTGGGGCCTGCCCGACTACACGCGCACGGTGGGGCGCGTGTTCGACCCCATCGTCACCCTCGGCTTCTTGCTGAAAACCGTGCTGTTCGGGATGGCGGTGGCGGTGATCCCGATCGCCGCCATGCTCGATTTGCAGCGTTATCCGCGCCAGGTATCGTCATCGGTGCAGCCGGGCGCGGTGCGCCTGCTGTTCGTGCTGCTTCTGATCGAAGCGGGCTCGCTGGCCCTGAAATACATTTAACCGGAATGCCCATGCCTGAAACAACGATTGAAAAGCACCCGGACGAACCGGCGCACGTCGAAGCCAAGGCGGTTGCGCTGCTGGTGCTGATGGCCGCGCTGGTGCTCGGCTTCGTGCTGTACGTGATGTATGCGCGCGGCGTGTTCGACAGCACCCAGCGCCTGGTGCTGGTGGCCGAGGATTCGGAAGGCGTCACGCCCGGCATGGACGTTACCTTCGCGGGTTTCCCGATCGGCCGCGTGCAGAAGGTCGAACTCGACGCCGAGGGCAAGGTGAATATCCTGGTCGACGTGCCGAAAAAAGATGTGCGCTGGCTGCGCGTCTCGAGCGTGTTCACGGTCGAGCGCAGCATCGTGGGCGAGACCCGCATCCGCGCCTATTCGGGCATCCTGACCGACCCGCCATTGCCGGAGGGCGCGCGCCGCACCGTGCTGCGCGGCGACGCCGCCGCCGAAATCCCGCGCTTGATGTCGACCGCGCGCACGCTGCTGGAAAACCTCGAAACCATGACGCGCGACGGCTCGCCCATCAACCACAGCCTGGTCAACATCGACAAGGTCACCGGCACGCTAGGCGGCAAATACGGTTTGCTGGGCGGCGCGCTGGGCGGCGACGAGCAGGCCAAAAAGCTGATGCAGACGCTCGACGGCATCAATGTGCTGCTGGCGAAAACCGACCAGCGCGTGTTCGCCAAGGGCGGCGTGATGGACGATACCCAGGCCGCCGTGGTCGAGTTGCGCCACGTGCTGGAAGACGCGCGCGCCAGCCTGCAGAAGGTCGACGCGGTGCTGGTCGAAGCGCAGGCGGTGGGGGCGAACGCGCGCGTGGCCACGCAGGACCTGGGTAGCTTGCGCGGTGAAGTCGACGCCAGCCTGCGCAAGGTGAACCGGCTGGTCGATGAACTCAATCGGAAGTGGCCCTTTGCCAAAAAAACGGAGATCAAGCTGCCATGAAGATGATCGTTGCATGCATCGCGCTGGCACTGGCCGGTTGTGCGACGCAAGCGCCGCAACCGGCGTGGCGCGCGGATGCCCAGTCGGCCCTCGACGGTTTTACGGATGCCTACCTGGCTGGCGCCAGTGCTGCCGCCAGTACCGAGTTCGCGCGCGCGCGTGCGGGCGCCGCAGGCACGGGCGACGCCGCGGCCGTCGGTCAAATTGAACTGGTGCGCTGTGCCGCGCAAACGGCAAGCCTGGATGTCGCCGAATGCACGGGATTTGCTGCACTGGCAAGCGACGCGACGCCGGCGCAGCGCGCGTACGCCAGCTATCTGGCCGGGCGCTGGCAGGAAGTGGATGTGGCGCTGCTGCCGGAGCAGCACCGCGCCGTCATCAAGGGTGGCGCAATTGCGCCGATTGCCGATCCGCTGTCACGTCTGGTCGCAGCCGGCGCGGCGCTGCGGGCCGGCCAGCTCGCGCCCGAGGGTATTGCGACGGCAGCCGAAACCGCGTCCACGCAAGGCTGGCGCCGTCCGCTGCTGGCGTGGCTCGGCGTGGCGATCCAGCGCGCGCAGGCGCTGGGCAATGCGGCAGAAGTGGCGCGCCTGCGGCGCCGGGTCGCGCTGGCGCAGCCTTAGGTAAAGTTGGCCGCCCAGGCCTGGTAGCCGGGACGCTGGGCCAGTCGCGCCAGGTATGCGTCGACGGCAGGGAAGATCGGATGTTCGATTGGCGCCGCCTGCCAGCGCGCCAGTGACAGGCCGATGACAATATCGGCGGGCGTGAACGTGTTGCCGACCATGCAGTCGGTTCCCATCGACAGGTGCTGGTCGATGATGCCGACATGGCGGTGCCATGCGGCGATGCTGGCGCCAACCTGAGCGCTGTCCTGGTGTGCCGGGCTGTTTCGCACCAGTGCCATGAAGGCGTAGCGCCAGGCGTTGTTAAATTCCGTCGCCTGCCAGTCCATCCATTGTTCGACCAGGGCCTTCTGTTGTCCGAAAGCGGGCAGCAGCCTGCTGCCACCGTATTGCGTCGCCAGGTAGCGGCAAATGGCGTTCGATTCCCACATGACAAAAGCGCGATCGACCAGTACGGGTACTTGCGCATTTGGATTCATTGCCAGGAACGCTGCTTCGCTGGTTGACTGAAACCCCACGCCCCAATCCTCGCGGAAAAATGGCAAGTCCAGTTCATCGCAGGTCCAGAGTACCTTGCGCACGTTGATCGATGACGCCTTGCCCAGTATTTTCAGCATGCGCTTGTCCTTTCAAAAGAGTTACGCAAAATCATAACCAGAAAACGTCGTGCTGCTGCGACAGGCTGTCGATTTCTTTTGACTTCACGGAAGGATAAGCGTTTAATTTCTGTTGTGACAGAAATTAAAGAAATTGGAGAAATCATGGCGCTCAGCGATACCGAACAGAAATTCATTCTCCATTGGGGCGAAATGGGGACCCGCTGGGGCGTCAACCGCACCGTCGCGCAGATCCACGCGCTGCTGTTCCTCGCGGAGCGCGCGCTGACAGCCGAAGAGATCGCCGAGGCGCTGGGCGTGGCGCGCTCGAATGTCAGCAACAGTCTCAAGGAATTGCAGAGCTGGAAGCTGGTCCGCAGCACACATTTGCTGGGCGACCGGCGCGACCACTTCCTTGCCTTGCAGGATGTATGGGAAATTTTCAGGGTCATCGTCGAGGAGCGCAAGCGGCGCGAAATCGACCCGACGCTCACCGTGCTGCGCGAGTGCGTCATCGAAGGCGGGCAGGATGCCGCGCTGGCGCCTGCCACGCTGGCACGGATCGATGGCGTGCTAGCGTTCCTCGACATGCTGAGCGCCAGCTACGACGACTACAAGCACCTGCCGCCGGCGACGATGCAGCGCTTCCTCAGCATGGGCGGCAAGGTGGCGCGCTTTCTGGGCCCTGACAAAGAGGGTGCCAAATGAGCGCCGCACTGACCCTGAACTACGACGACGGCGGCCATCGCGCTGCTGGCCGTCGCCTTGCGCCACGTCTGGCGTACCTGTTTTTCACTGACCGTAGAGCACACCATGCGCCATCCCTCTGAAGGTGAACTGTTCAAGAAAATCCTGGGGGCCGAATGGGGCCGTCTGCATCCCGACATCCAGGCGCGGTTCGACAAGAATCCTGCGCCTGGCCAGCCGCTGCACTACAGCGGGCATTTGAGCGAGCTGACCTGTTCAACCCTTGGGCGGGTGCTGGGCCACACGTCGCGGCCCTTCATCAAGGGCGCTCTCATCCCGTACACTGACCGCGACTTTCCCGTTGATATACAGGTTTATTCGAAGCCGGCCTGTCCGTCGATTTTCAAGCAGCGCACCTACCGTCTCAACGGCCGCAAGCCGATCATGTTCACGTCGTACATGACCGAGGGGCCGCGCGGCGAAGTGTTCGAATACGTCGGCATGGGTCTCGGCATGCAGCTCGTTCTGTCGGTCCGCGACGGCAACCTGCATTTCGAGAGCGATGGCTATTTCTGGCAGTTGTTCGGCGTGCGCATCCCGATCCCTGGCCTGCTTACGCCCGGCAAGACCTTCCTGCTCCATCGCAACAACAGCGCCAACCAGTTCGACATTCGCATCGAGATTCGCCATCCGCTGTTCGGCACCACATTCACCCAGGCTGGCGTATTTCGCGAGGTGGCTGCATGAATACCCATCTGCTGGCCATGCAGCTGATGGCGTGCCAGGGATGCCTCGGCGCCTTCGACACGCTGTATCACCACGAACTGACCGAGGCGCTGCCACAGCGCGCGGGCGCTGCACGTGAGTTGGCGATTCATGCGCTGCGGGCCATGATTTACAGCGCGCTGTTCATCGGCCTGTCGGCCTGGGTTTTTCAAGGCGCGTGGGCGTTGCTGCTGCTGCTGGTGTTCGTCGTCGAAATCGGGTTGACACTGTGGGATTTTGTCGTCGAGGACCGTACGCGCCTGCTGCCGGCTACCGAGCGCGTCACGCACACGGTGCTGGCAATGAACGGCGGCGCGTTCATTGCGCTGCTGGCCCTGGATACGCCGGCGTGGCTGGCCCTGCCGACGAAACTGGTATGGCAGCCACAGGGAAACCTCGGTGTTTTTCTGGCCTTGTGTGGTATCGGCGTCGGCCTGTCCGGTTTGCGCGACGCGCTGGCGGCGCGGGCCCTCGGCAAGCGCGCGGCGCTTGCCCCGCAAGCCGTCAGTTTCGGCGCGGCCGGCCGCAGTTTTCTCGTCACAGGCGCCACCGGCTTCATCGGCCAGTTCCTGGTACGCGCGCTGCTGCGCGATGGCCAGCGCGTGACGGTCGTCAGTCGCCAGCCGCGCCAGGCGGCGTTCCTGTTCGAAGGGCGGGTCGACTGCGTCGCCAGCGTGGACGAACTGGCGCCGTCGCGCCGCTTCGATGTCGTCATCAACCTGGCTGGTGCGCGCATCCTGGGCTGGCGCTGGAGCGCCAGGCGACGTGCCCAACTGCGCCAGAGTCGGGTGGCGCTGACCGACCGGCTGGTCGACTGGATCGGCGCGGCCGAGCACAAACCGGCCATGCTGCTGTCGGCGTCGGCCATCGGTTACTACGGCGTGCAGGA
Organism: Massilia sp. S19_KUP03_FR1; assembly: GCF_036688685.1. NCBI lineage: Bacteria > Pseudomonadati > Pseudomonadota > Betaproteobacteria > Burkholderiales > Oxalobacteraceae > Massilia > Massilia sp. S19_KUP03_FR1. The sequence goes on from NZ_JAQQPS010000010.1 coordinate 80,389, forward strand.
ACGCGGCGACGACCGTATCCTGACGGAAGACGCGCCGCCGCAGGCCATCTTCATGTCGGACCTGTGCCGCGAGTGGGAAGCGGCGGCACAAGGCGCGCGGGTGCACGGGGTCACGGTGGCGTGCATGCGCTTCGGCCTGGTGCTGGGCCGACAGGGGGCGTTGCCGATGATGCTGCTGCCGATCAAGCTCGGCCTGGGCGGCCCGCTCGCGGGCGGTATGCAATGGCTGTCATGGATCCACGTCGACGACCTGATCGCCGCGCTCGGCCACCTGTGCCTGCATGGCGCGAGCGGCAGCTACAACTTTACCGCGCCGGAAAGCGTGCCGCAGGCGCAGTTCAGCCGGGTGGCGGCGTCAGTGCTGCGGCGGCCCTATGGCTTGCCGACGCCTGGCTGGCCGATGCGACTGGCGTTGGGCGAGCAGGCCGATTTGCTGCTGGAAGGCCAGCGCGTCATGCCGGACCGACTTCTCAAATCGGGGTTCGTGTTTCGCTATCCGCAACTGGAATCGGCACTGCGCAGCCTTGCGTAAGGTATGCGCCCAGCCGCACGCCCAGGCATAGCAAGGTCAGGGTCGGCGGCAAACCCCATGCCTCGGGAATCACCGATGCGTCGCAGACATACAGCCCAGCGGCGCCCGCTTGCAGCTTGCTGTCGACGCCCGCGCCGATCCGCACGCTGCCGCCCGGATGCGCGGCGAAGTGGTGGCTGGCGAAAATGTGGCTGGCGCCGGCGTGTTGCAAGACATCGCGCGCCATGGCCACGCCCGCAGCGAGCTTGATACGGTCGCTGGGGTGCAGCGGTTTGCTGACCCAGTGCGGGCCGACCGCGCCGCCGATCTGGTCGCGGATCTTGACCATAATCGACAGCGTGCGGCGGTGCGCCAGCAGGCGGTCGAGGCGCCCGGCCTGGGCGGCGAAGGCCTGGTACATCGGGCCTGGCAGTGTCAGGTCGGCCAGCGAGATGCCATCGGCATCGAAGCGCACACCGGCCGCCATCGGCACCTCGGCGCCGCCATCGATGTCGTCGACGGTGCCCATGACGGCAATCACCGGATCGCTGAAAAACGGGCTGCGCCGCGCGCCCAGGCTTGAGGCGTGCAGCAGGCGCGGGCTGCCGACGCCGCCGCCGGCCAGCACCACGATGGGCGCGCGCGCGAATGCGGTGCTGCCGTCGCGCACGTATTCGACCCCGCTGGCACGGCCCTGGTTGACGACCACCCGCAGCGCTTTGGCATGGTCCAGCAACTGCGCGCCGTGTTCAATTGCCTGGTCGAGAAAGTCGCGCGCGCTCCATTTGGCGCCGTACGGGCAGCCGTAGACGCAGCGCCAGCAGCCGGCGCGGCAGGTTTGCGGGCGAATCATCTTGTCGAGCTTGTGCCAATCGAGGCCGGCCGCGCGGGCGGCGTCGCCGATGCGCGTTGCCATCGGGCCGATCAGGCGGTCGGGCAAGGGCGCGATCGGCAATTCGGCGCGCAGCGACGCCAGCGCGTCCGACAGGTCGATGCCGTGGCGCGCGAACATGTCGATCGGTGGCGCAGAGGCGGTGGCGAAATTGAGCGCCGAACTGCCGCCCGCGGTGACGCCCTGCACCAGCAGCGACGCATCGCGATGCAGGAAGGCGCCCTTGCCGGGGATGGCCCCCATGCCGGCCATTTGTTTCAGGGTGCCTTCGAGCGGCGCCGCGCTGCCCTGTTCAAGGACCAGCACGCGCATGCCGGCGCGCGCCAGCGCACGCGCGACCGTCGCGCCGCCGGGACCGGTGCCGACCACGATGGCGTCCCAGGGACGGGAAAGAGGAACAACTGGCTGCATGGGCGTTTGCCTGAGACGAAAGTCTCCCCAGCATACCTCACGCCGCCATTGGTGGCGCCGCCTCGGTTGCACGCAGCGTCCACGGCAGCGCATTGTGGATCGCGGTCGCTGCAATTGCCGCCTGGCCGGCCGCCACCGCGATCTGGTTCAGGCCGCGCACGACGTCACCGATCGCATACAGGCCGGGGACGGTGGTGCGCTGGTGCGGGTCGACCACCAGTTCGGCGCAGTCGGCCGTTTCGGCGCCCAGCGTTGCGGCCAGTTCCGAGCGCGCGCTTTCGCCCAGCATCGGATACAGCACGTCACAATGATGGTCCGCCCCGTCAGCCGTGTGCATTATCGGCGTCATGTGCGCCGTCATGCCCACGCCCAGCACAGGCGAGGCGACGTAGCGCACGCCGGCAGCCATCAGCGCGCGCTGGTCGCTGTCGGTCAGCATGCAGTCCGGGCCCCGGTCAAACAGCGTAACGTGGGCGCTGAAGGTGCGCATGAACAGGGCATGGCCGACCGGGTTGGTGGGTGAGGTCACCACGCCGATGTGTTTGTCGACGACATCGTAGCCGTCGCAGACGGGACACAGGCGCACTGCACCTGAAGCGACCGCTTCGCGCCAGTTTTCGATGGGCAGTCCGGCATCGGCCACGCCGGTGGCCAGCAGCACGGTGAGTGCGCGGATTTCGCTGGTGTTTTCTTCTTCATCGGCGCGGAAGGTGGCGACAAAGGTGCCGTCGTCGAGGCGCAGGTCGACGATTTCCCCGGCCAGCACGGCGCCGCCGTAGCGTCCCAGCTGGTCCTGCAAATTGTCGAGCAGCGTGTCGCCCGGCACACCCTCGGGAAAGCCGGGGTAGTTATGCGAGACGGGAATCAGGCGCAAACGGCTGCGGCCCTTGTCGACGATAGCGATATTGCGCATGAAACGACGCAAATAAATGCCGGCGGTCAGGCCGCCGGGGCCGCCGCCGATGATGAGTGCGTCGAGTACGCGAGGAGTGGATGGGTTCATCAGGCCATTCTCGGGGCAGCCGCGTGGCGCGGCAATCGGTGCGCGGCCCGGCGCCGGGTAAGAGCGCGCTTACAAAACGGCTGCCACTTCCGGTTGCAGGGTCACGTGGTCGATGCCGTGTTTGGCAAGCAGCATGTTGCGCACATCTTCGAGCACGGCCGGCCAGTTGGCCAGGTCGGTGATTTCCAGGTGCCCGATCAAGGCGGGCTCGCCGGGCGACATGTCCCACACGTGCAGGTCGTGCACCGATACGACGCCGGGCAGGGCGGCCAGGTCGGCGCCCACTTGCAGGTAATCGATTCCGGCCGGCACCGACTCCATCAGGAACAGCGTCGATTCGCGCAGGATGCTCCAGGTCGTTTTCAGGATGAGCAGCGAGACGAAGATCGACAGGATCGGGTCGATCTGGTTCCAGCCCGTGAAGTAAATGACGGCGCCGGCGACGATTGCCGCCACCGAGCCGAGCAGGTCGCCCATGACATTCACCAGCGCCGCGCGGGTGTTGATGCCCTGGCTGCCGCGCGACAGCACCCATGCCACGGCGATATTGCAGCCGGCGCCGATGGCGGCCACGATCAGCACCACGCCGCCGTGCACCGGGTGCGGATCGAACAGGCGCTGGGCTGCCTCGTAGACGATCCAGGCCACCAGGGCCAGCATGGCAATGCAGTTCACGAACGCGGCCAGTGCTTCGGCGCGCACGAAGCCGAACGACAGGCGTGCCGAGGGCGGGCGCTTGGCCACCACTTGCGCCAGCAGCGCCAGGCCGAGCGCGCCGGCATCGGTGACCATGTGGCCGGCGTCCGAAATGAGCGCGAGCGAATGCGACATCACGCCGGTCACCACTTCCACCACGGCGAACACCAGGGTCAGGCACAGGGCGAACACCAGCGCACCCTGGCTGCGTTGCTCGATCGAGTGGGCGTGCGTCGCGTCGCCATCGAGGTGGGCGTGCAGGTGGGCAGACGAGGAAAGAGCGGTTTCAGTTTGCATTGCTTATATATGTAGGGGTGGCCAGATCAGGCGCCAGTTTATAGGATTAATCGCGACGGCTTTCCGGCGTTGAATCTTTTTCGCTATCGGCCCTTGCGAAATGCGCGGGACCTCCCTATAATGCTGTGCATCGGGCGGTTAGTTCAGCTGGTTAGAATACTTGGTCGACATCCAAGGGGTCGGGGATTCGAATTCCTCACCGCCCACCAGAATATGTAGTAGAGCAGTAAAAAATGAGAAAGGCATCCACGGTTATGACACCGCGAACTACAACCAGGTTGTGGGATAAGCGCTAGACTGCGATGGATGTTCTTGTACTCAAAAAAAGAAAACGCGGCCTGGTCCGCGTTTTTTTTCGTCCTTATTTTATTCAAGATAATTAATAGAGCGCCGCGCGCTGATTTGGAGAGCACCATGCTGAAAGTTCGACTTCCCGATGGATCCGAGCGTCAATTCGACGGTCCGGTAACGGTAGCGCAAGTGGCGGGCAGCATCGGCACCGGCCTGGCCAAGGCCGCGCTGGCCGGCAAGGTCGACGGCAAGCTGGTCGATACCTCGTTCCTGATCGAGCAGGATGCCGATCTGGCCATCATCACCGACAAGGATGCCGAAGGCGTCGACGTGATCCGCCACTCCACCGCCCACTTGCTGGCGCACGCCGTCAAGGAACTGTTTCCTGATGCGCAGGTGACGATCGGCCCGGTCATCGAAAACGGCTTTTTTTACGACTTCTCGTACAAGCGCCCATTCACGCCGGAAGATCTGACGGCGATCGAAAAGAAAATGACCGAGCTGGCGAAGAAGGACGAAAAAGTCACGCGCAAGGTGTTGCCGCGCGATGAGGCCGTCGAATACTTCACCTCCATCGGCGAGCATTACAAGGCCGAGATCATTGCCTCGATTCCGGCGGGTGAAGACGTGTCCCTGTATTCGGAAGGCAATTTCACCGACCTGTGCCGCGGCCCGCACGTGCCGTCGTCCGGCAAGCTGAAAGTGTTCAAGCTGATGAAGCTGGCGGGTGCGTACTGGCGCGGCGACTCGAAAAACGAGATGCTGCAGCGCGTGTACGGCACCGCCTGGGCCAAGAAGGAAGACCAGGAGCTGTACCTGCACAACCTGGAAGAAGCGGAAAAACGCGATCACCGCAAACTCGGCAAGGCGCTGGACCTGTTCCACTTCCAGGAAGAAGCGCCGGGCCTGGTGTTCTGGCATCCGAAGGGCTGGACCGTTTGGCAGCAGGTGGAGCAGTACATGCGCAAGGTTTATCAGGAAACGGGTTACAACGAAGTGAAGGGTCCGCAGATCCTGGATGTCACGCTGTGGCAAAAAACCGGGCACTGGGACAACTATCGCGAAAGCATGTTCACGACGGAATCCGAGAACCGCTCGTATGCTTTGAAGCCAATGAATTGCCCCGGTCACGTGCAAATTTACAACGCCGGCATGAAGAGCTATCGCGACCTGCCGCTGCGCTACGGCGAGTTCGGCCAGTGTCACCGCAATGAGTCATCGGGCGCGCTGCACGGCATCATGCGCGTGCGCGGCTTTACGCAGGATGACGGTCACATTTTCTGCACCGAAGAGCAGATCGAGGCGGAAGTCACGGCATTCCACGCCCAGGCAATGGCGGTCTATGACGCTTTCGGCTTTGCCAATATCGACGTGAAGCTGGCCCTGCGTCCCGATAACCGCATCGGTTCCGACGAGGTGTGGGATGAAGCCGAGGAAGCGCTGCGTTCGGCGCTGCGCGCCTGTGGCGTCGAGTGGACGGAGTTGCCGGGCGAGGGCGCCTTCTACGGTCCGAAGATCGAATACCACCTGAAGGATAGCCTCGGCCGTCCATGGCAGGTCGGCACGATGCAGGTCGACTTCTCGATGCCAGGCCGCCTCGGCGCCGAGTATGTCGCGGTCGACAATTCGCGCAAGGTGCCGGTCATGCTGCACCGCGCGATCGTCGGTTCGATGGAGCGCTTCATCGGCATCCTGATCGAAAACTACGCCGGCGCACTGCCTTTGTGGCTGGCGCCGGTGCAGGTGGCGGTGCTGAATATCTCGGATGCGCAGGCCGATTATGCACAGGAAGTAGCGGCCCAGCTACGCAAGCTCGGCATCCGCGTTCACGCTGATTTGCGGAACGAGAAGATAACCTATAAAATACGCGAACATTCCGTGCAAAAATTGCCATATATTCTAGTTATTGGCGACAAAGAGCGGGATGCCAACACTGTGGCCGTGCGTGCACGGGGCAACGTCGATCTGGGTGTCATGCCTGTCGAAGCCCTGTTGGAGCGATTGCAACAAGAAATCGCGTCCAAAGCACATTAATGCTGTAAAAGCGCCGGCCTACCTCTCAGACATTAAAAGGAAACAACATAGCTACTGACAAGTCACATCGCATCAATGGCGAAATCACCGCCCCGGAAATGCGTCTCTCGGGAGTGGACAACGAGCCGCTGGGCATTGTGAGCCTGGCCGAAGCATTCCGTCTGGCTGAAGAAGCCAATGTCGACCTGGTGGAAATTGCGCCGACCGCGCAGCCACCAGTTTGCCGCTTGATGGACTACGGCAAGTTCAAGTATTCCGAGCAAAAAAAGGCGCACGAAGCCAAGCTGAAGCAGAAGATCATCCTGGTCAAGGAAGTCAAGTTCCGTCCAGGTACCGATGAGGGTGATTACGCAATCAAATTGCGTAACCTGATCAAGTTCCTGGAAGACGGCGACAAGACCAAGATCACGCTGCGTTTCCGCGGTCGTGAAATGGCGCACCAGGATATTGGTTTCCGCATGCTCGAGCGCCTCAAGGCTGACCTGGTCGAACACGGCCAGGTTGAGCAGTTCCCGAAAATGGAAGGTCGCCAGATGATCATGATTCTGTCGCCGAAGAAGAAGAAGTAAGCGAAAACGCGCCGCGCTTCTTCGAAGAGCCAGTGCCGTGTCCTTGGATGCGGCACTGGCTTTTTTGTTCCCCCGCAACCCCAAGCTGTGCTAAAATCTTCGTCTCCCGTTTTTAACGACGCGGGACGTTGCAAGTAGCGCCCTCGCTGGCGCTGCCGAACAAGTGAAAGCAGGCACCCAAGAGCAGCGTATCGTTGCCACCTGCAATCCTGTTCATATTTGAGGCTGTCCAAAAGGACAGATGATTATGCCTAAAATGAAAACCAAAAGCTCCGCGAAGAAACGTTTTCGCGTGCGCCCGGGTGGAACTGTTAAATGTGGTCACGCTTTCAAGCGTCACATCTTGACCAAAAAGACCACCAAGCTGAAACGCGCTCTGCGCGGTACCACGAATGTCGCAGCGGCTGACGTCCAGTCCGTTATGCGCATGATGCCAACTGCTTAACCTCATACCAAGGAGATACTATGCCTAGAGTAAAACGTGGGGTTACAGCTCGTGCCCGTCATAAAAAGATTCTTGTACAAGCTAAAGGCTACCGTGGTCGCCGCAGCAAGGTATACCGCGTTGCCAAGCAAGCAGTCATGCGCGCTGGCCAGTATGCCTACCGCGATCGCCGCAACAAGAAACGTGTTTTCCGCGCACTGTGGATCACGCGTATCAATGCAGCAACGCGTCAGCACGGCATGACCTACAGCGTGTTCATGAACGGCCTGAAAAAAGCCGCTATCGAACTCGACCGTAAAGTCCTGGCCGACATGGCTGTGATGGACAAGCCGGCTTTCGCCGCGATTGTCAGCGCAGTCAAAGCAAAGATCGCTGCTTAATTCAGCGATCGTTTAGCTAGCTACCGCAAGGTGGCGTAAAGAGCGGGGCAGAGGTGAGAACCTGTGCCCCGTTTTTGATTGTGGCGCCGCGCGCCCACCCCAAGGAACACACGCATGAATTCGCTGGAAGATCTCGTCGTCTCGGCCCAGGCTGACTTTAGCGCCGCGCCGGACGCTGCCGCACTCGAAAACGCGAAAGCGAAATACCTCGGCAAGACCGGGCAAATCACCGAACAGATGAAGGGCCTCGGCAAGCTCGACCCTGACGCCCGCAAGGTGCAGGGCGCCCTCATCAATGCCGCCAAAGAAAAAATCGAACAGGCATTAACAAGCAAGCGCGATGCGATCGCCAACGCGCAGATGGAAGCGCGCCTGAACGCCGAAGCGATCGACGTCACGCTGCCAGGCCGCGGCCGCGCCAAAGGCGGTATCCATCCCGTCATGCGCAGCTGGGAGCGGGTCGAACAGATTTTCCGCTCGATCGGTTTCGACGTGGCCGATGGCCCCGAAATCGAGAACGACTGGACCAACTTCACGGCGCTGAACAGCCCGGAAAACCATCCGGCCCGCTCGATGCAGGACACCTTCTACATCGACGGCAATGACAGCACCGGCAAGCCGCTGCTGCTGCGCACCCATACCAGCCCGATGCAGGTGCGTTATGCGCGCACGCACACGCCACCGATCAAGGTGATCGCGCCGGGCCGCACCTACCGCGTCGACAGCGACGCGACCCACTCGCCGATGTTCCACCAGGTTGAAGGCCTGTGGATCGGCGAGGGCATCAGCTTTGCCGACCTGAAGGGCGTGTACCTGAACTTCGTCAAGGCCTTTTTCGAGACCGACGACCTGGAAGTACGCTTCCGTCCGTCCTACTTCCCGTTCACGGAACCGTCGGCCGAGATCGACATCGCCTTCGGCAGCGGTCCCTTGAAAGGGCGCTGGCTGGAAGTGTCGGGCGCGGGGCAGGTGCACCCGACCGTGGTCAAGAATTTTGGCCTGGATCCAGAGAAATTCATCGGCTTCGCGTTCGGCTCCGGCCTCGAGCGCCTGACGATGCTGCGTTACGGAATCAGCGACTTGCGCCTGTTCTACGAAGGCGACCTGCGTTTCCTGAAGCAGTTCAACTAATTCGAAAGCTCGAGAGTAAACCCTATGCAATTTTCCGAATACTGGCTGCGTACCATGGTCGACCCGACGCTGACCTCAAGCGAGCTGTCCCACCTGCTGACCATGTCCGGCCTCGAAGTCGAAGAAGTCGAGCCGGTCGCGCCGCCGTTTACCAATGTGGTGGTCGCCGAAGTCGTCGAAGTGGTGCGCCATCCGAATGCGGACCGTCTGAATGTCTGCCAGGTCGATGTCGGCACCGGCACCTTGCTGAACATCGTCTGCGGCGCGCCGAACGTGCGCGCGGGCATGAAAGCCATCTGCGCCAAGGCTGGCGCAGTACTGCCGCCGGGCGCGGACGGCAAGCCGTTCGAGATCAAGGTCGGCGAACTGCGCGGTGTGCAGTCGCAGGGCATGATGTGTTCGGCCAAAGAACTGAAAATTGCGGAAGACAGCAACGGCTTGATGGAACTGCCGGCCGACGCACCGGTCGGACAGGATATCCGCGACTATCTCGGCCTGAACGACCTCAAATTCACCATCAAGCTGACGCCGAACAAGGCGGACTGCCTGTCGGTGCTGGGTGTGGCGCGTGAAGTGTCGGCCCTGACTGGCACGCCGTTGCACGTCCCGACCGCGCGCGTCATCACGCCAACGTCTGACGAAATCCTGCCTGCGAAAATCAGCGCGCCGGATCTGTGCGGCCGTTTTACCGGCCGCGTCATCCGCGGCCTGAACGCCCGGGCCACGACCCCGTCCTGGATGGTGCAGCGCCTCGAGCGCAGCGGCCAGCGCGCAGTGTCGGCCCTGGTCGATATTTCGAACTACGTCATGCTCGAACTGGGCCGTCCATCGCACGTGTTTGACTTGAACAAGATTCATGGCGGCCTGGACATTCGCTGGGGCCGCGCGGGTGAGTCGATGAAACTGTTGAATGGCACCACGATTGCCGTCGATGAATGGTTCGGCGTGATAGCCGACGACCAGCAAATCGAATCGCTGGCCGGCATCATGGGCGGCGATTCGACCGCCGTGACGCTCGACACCACCGATATCTATCTGGAAGCGGCGTTCTGGTGGCCAAACGCCATCCAGGGCCGTGCGCGGCGCCTGAATTTCTCGACCGATGCGGCGCACCGGTTCGAGCGCGGTGTCGATTACGCGACCACGGTGGAACACATCGAGCGCATCACTGGCCTGATCCTGGAAATTTGCGGCACTGCCGACACCAAAGTCGGTCCGGTCGATGACCAGTCGGTGAACCTGCCCGTGCGTCAACCCGTCGTGCTGCGCACCGCGCGCGCGCAAAAAGTCATCGGCGTGCCGATAACCGATGCCATGGTAGCCGATATCTTTACCCGCCTGCACTTGCCGTTCACGCAAAGCGAAGGCCGTTTTGAGGTCACGTCGCCTTCCTACCGGTTCGACATCGAAATCGAAGAAGATCTGATCGAAGAAGTGGCTCGCGTGTACGGCTTCGAGAACATTCCCGCCAATCCGCCGGTGGCGCCAAGCGCGATGCTGATCGAGCCGGAAAGCACGCGTTCGCTGTTTACCTTGCGCCACCAGATGGCCGACCTGGGTTACCAGGAAGTGGTCAACATGAGCTTTGTCGAAGCGGCCTGGGAAACGGATTTCGCTGGCAACACGAACCCGATCAAGTTGCAGAACCCGATCGCCAGCCAGTTGTCCGTGATGCGTTCTTCGCTGATCGGCAACCTGGTCGCCAACGTGCGCTACAACCTGAACCGCAAAACCAACCGCGTGCGCGCGTTTGAGATTGGCGCCGTGTTCCTGCGTGACGAAAAAGTGACTGATGGTGCCTTGACGGTGGCCGGTTACGATCAGCCGAAGAAACTGGCCGCCATCGCCTACGGCCAGGCCATCGATGAGCAATGGGGCGCAGCGGCGCGGGTGGTCGATTATTTCGACGTCAAGGCTGATGTGGAAGCGATGTTTGCGCCGCGCGCCTTGCGCTTCCTGAAGGCGGATCATCCTGCCTTGCATCCGGGCCGCAGCGCCCGGATTGAGCTCGACGGTGTGGTGGTCGGCGTGGTCGGTGAACTGCATCCGCGCTGGCTGCAGAAATATGATCTGGCGCAAGCGCCGGTCATTTTCGAGGTCGATGTCGCGGCGCTGCAGCAACGTCCGCTGCCTGCGTATGTCGAGATTTCGAAGTTCCCTGGCGCAACACGTGACCTGGCGCTGGTGGTAAAACAGGATGTCGCCGCCCAGGATATCCTGGACGCATTTGCTGCTGAGTTAGCGAAAAATCCTGCAGGAAAGATCGTGCAAGCCATTGTTTTGTTTGATGAATATCGCGGCAAGGGTTTGGAGGCGGACGAAAAAAGCCTTGCTTTCCGCTTTAGCTTGCAAGATACTCAATCGACGTTACAGGATGACGCGGTCGATGCAGTGATGGCTGCCGTGGTTGCGGCTGCCAAGCAAAAACATGCGGCAAGCTTGCGTGCTTGATTCCTTGGTAGCACCATCAGCTGATTTAGAGGCAGGACTCAAAATTAATAATATCGACGTAGATTCGGCGGTACTTCAGTCGGCGCTCACCGCCGACCTGCATCGGGCGATGCTGCTCGCACGCAGCCGCCAGGAAGCCGAAAAGGCGCTGCCGACGCTGACCAAGGCCGAACTGGCCGAATTGCTGTTCGAGCAGGTCGGCCTGAACAAGCGCGAAGCGAAAGATATGGTCGAAACGTTTTTCGACGAGATCCGCAACGCGCTGGAACGTGGTGAGGCGGTGAAACTGTCTGGTTTTGGTAACTTTCAGTTGCGCGACAAGCCACAACGTCCCGGCCGCAATCCAAAAACCGGCGAGGAAATCCCGATCACGGCGCGCCGTGTCGTCACCTTCCACGCCAGCCAGAAACTCAAGGGCATGGTTGAAGAAACGCCGCCAGGCCCGAGCGCTGCTGGTGCCAGCGCCGCCATGGCCCGTGCCGCCTGATTGAGCCATGAACGACCGCGCCAACAAAGTTGAACTGGCCGTGCTGCCGCCGATCCCGGCGAAGCGCTATTTCACCATCGGTGAAGTCAGTGAATTGTGCGGGGTCAAGCCGCACGTCTTGCGCTACTGGGAGCAGGAATTTACCCAACTGAAGCCGGTCAAACGTCGAGGTAACCGGCGTTATTATCAGCATCACGAAGTGCTCCTGATTCGCCGTATCCGCGAACTGCTGTACGAACAAGGTTTTACGATCAGCGGCGCGCGCAACAAGCTCGACAACCGGGGCGGCGACCATCGTCACGGGGCGCTCGCCGGCGATGAGGCGTTGCCGGGCAGGGCGTTGGATGATGCGGCACCAGCGGCACCCATCGATCCATTGGCATTGCGCGACGAGTTATTGGCGATCCTGCAGTTACTCAGGACCGGGACGCAACAGGCCTGATCTACCGTGCCGCTCAGCAGTCGCGCTGCGCTTGTAGCGCCGCGCCGCGGTGTTAGAATGTCACCTGTGGTGTTGCTGACTACTCGCACGGCACCGACGGGCACGGGACACGGCCTCGACCCTTCCTGGCTCAGAAAAATTTAAGGAAGACAATGATACGCGTTGCCATTTGTGACGATCACCAGATAGTTCGAGCAGGATTCAAGCAGATTTTTTCGTCGTCACCCGATTTCGAAGTGGTTGCCGAAGGCGCCACCGGGCGTGAAGCCCTCGACATTGCGCGGCGTGAAGTCTGCGACGTCTTGCTGCTCGACATAGCCATGCCCGACCAGTCCGGCATCGACATCCTGCGCACCATTCGCCAGGGGCAACCGAATTTGCCGGTACTGATTTTGTCCGGCTACCCGGCGCAGCAATACGCCCTGAATTTGTTCAAGATGGGCGCCAATGGCTACCTTAACAAGGATTGCGAAGCGGATGAGCTGAAAACAGCCGTGCGGACCGTGCACCAGGGTCGACGCTACGTCAGCTCCACGGTTGGCGAATTGCTGGCCCAGAGTTTCGACCGGGATCCGAATACCGCCTTGCACACCGAACTGTCGGATCGCGAATTCCAGGTGTTCCTGCGCCTGGCCAAAGGTGCGACCGTGTCTGACATCGGTACCGCGCTGTCGCTGTCGATCAAGACGGTGTCGACCTATCGCACCCGCATCATGGAAAAGATGGGGCTGCAGTCGAACAGCGATCTTACCTACTATGCAATGAAGAACAATTTGCTTGATTGAGCGGTGGGTGCAGGCGCAAAAAAACCGCGGGGGAATCGCGGTTTTTTTATGTCTGCGTTTTCGTTGGCTTTATGGCGCGCGAGCAGACTTCGATGGCGGGGTACGGGCCCCGCCATCGCGAGGCGGGTGTGTCAACCTACGTTTTCCAGCAGCCGCTTGTATTCGGTCTTGGCCACCTTGTAGCATTCACCGGCGTATTCTTCCAGGCCAGCACGGTCAAGAACCGTGATGTTGCCGCGGCGGTACTGGATCAGACCGTCATCCTGCAACTTGCCGGCAGCGGCGGTGATGCTTTCGCGGCGCACGCCCAGCATGATCGAGATCAGCTCTTGCGTCACTTTCAGCTCGTTCGATGGTGAACGGTCCAGGCGGTCCAGCAACCAGCGGCACAGTTTCTGCTCGATCGAGCTGTGGCGACCACCGACGGCGTTCTGCGCCATCTGCGCAAACAGCGAGTTGGTGTAGCGCATCAACAGCTGGGGCAGGGCGCCGCCCTTGGCGAAGGTTTCACGCAAGAACTGGGTTTTCAGGCGGTAGCCGTAGCCAGCGCTTTGCACCACAGCGCTGCAGGTGGCACTTTCGCCCATGAACAGGGACACGCCGACCACACCTTCATGGCCGATCACGGCGATTTCGGTGGTGGCGCCGTCTTCCATGACGTACAGCAGCGACACGATAGACGTCGTCGGAAAATACACATATTCCAGTTTGCTGCCATACTCGAACAGTTCTTTGCCAAACGGCATGGCGACCAGCTCAAGGTGTTCAAACAGGGCTTCCAGGTCAGGACGTGGCATCGCGGCAAGCAACTCATTTTGCTGGGTACCACTGATGCTGATGACTGGCTTGCCGGCAACTTTGGAGAGCGGGCTCACCGACTGCTTGTTCTGGGCGGCACCAACATATTGAGTGTTGTTCATCTTATTTCCTTGTTCTTTCAGCTTGACATCGGGAGCGATTTGTCGAGGCTGCTTCTGGGGGAGCAGCTATCTCATCGCGATGTGTACAGATTAAGGCTTCCGTCTGTTGGCGAACATAAGATTAGCAGTCGCACAAGCGTAGGCCCCACGCATAGTGTTGTGTCATCCTAGTCCTACTGGGGGAAATCGCACAAAACCGCTATTTAATTGGGACTCGGCAAGAATTTGGCCGATAATGAGCGCTTCTTTACACGTGAACGCGATCCGGCATGCATGTTTTACTGGTCGAAGATGACGCTGTGCTGTCCGACGGCCTGACCCGCGTCCTGCAATCGCACGGCATGCAGGTCGATCTCGCCGCCGATGGCCTGGTGGCCGACAAACTGCTCCTCAATCCGCGCTGCAGCGTCGCCGTGCTCGATATCGGCTTGCCCGGCATCGACGGGTTCGAAGTGGTGCGGCGCCTGCGTGCGCGCGGCAGCCAGCTGCCGGTGCTGCTGTTGACCGCGCGCGACGCGGTGGAAGACCGCGTGCGCGGCCTGGAACTGGGGGCCGACGATTATCTTGTCAAACCATTCGCTACCGCCGAACTTGTGGCTCGCATCCGCGCGCTGGCGCGACGCAATGCCGCCCCTTCATCGATCCTGAGCGTTGGCCAATTGACGCTTGACCCGGACGCGCGCCGCGCCCGCATCGGCCAGCGCGCGCTCGACCTGTCGGTGCGCGAGTGGGCGGTGCTGGAATACCTGCTGCAGCAAGTGGGCCGCGTCGTGTCGAAGCAACAGATCATCGAAGCCATCCTGCCGTGGGGCGACGACCTGACCACCAATGCGGTGGAAGTGTACGTCTCGCGCCTGCGCCTGAAACTGTTGGACGCCGGCATCGAGATCCGCACCATTCGCGGCTTCGGCTATATGCTGGAAGCGAACGCGTGAATAGTATCCGGCTGCGCCTGCTTGCGTGGCTGGTCGGCCCGATCCTGTTGTTCAACTTTGCCGTCGCGGCCCTGACCTACCTGCTGGCGTGGACGCCGGCCCAGCGCGCCTTTGACGACGGCCTGCATGCGCGCGCCGCCGGACTGGTGCAGGATATTCGTAGCGGCAAGGAGCTGGCCAACCTGGCGTTGCCGGCCGACCCCGACAGTCCCGAAACGAGCTGGTTTGCCGTGCGCAGCGAGGCCGGCCTGACGTTCCTCGCTGGCGTGCCCAGTCTCCCCATGGCGAGCGGCGCCAGCGCGCGCGACGCGGTGTTCGGCGGCCAGCCTGTGCGCCTGACCAGTCGCGTCGTGCTGCAAGGTGGCATCCCCCTGACGCTGACGCTGGCGACCACAGTGCGCCAGCGCCAGCAGGTGCGCGCCTCCATCGTGCGCGCGCTGATCTTGCTGGAGGTGGCGTTTACGCTGGCCCTTGCCGGGCTGGCATGGTTTTCTATCAGCAACGGCCTGGCCCCGCTGGCGCGACTGCGCAGCGCCCTGAACCGGCGCGAACGGGCCGACCTGGCGCCACTCGATCCATCCGCCACGCCGCGCGAACTCGCTGCCGTCGTGGTGGCCTTCAACAGCTTGCTGGAGCGCCTGGCGGCTGCGGCCCGCGCGCAGGACGCGTTCCTGGCGGACGTGGCGCACCAGCTCAGAAACCCGCTGGCGGGGGCCAAACTGCAGCTCGAATGGCTGGCCGCGCGCCACCAGGCCGATCCGGAGTCGCTCCGTGCGCTGGCGTTGATGAAACAGGCCAATGAGCGCATGATCCGCCAGACCAACCAGTTGCTGGCCCTGGCGCGCGCCGAGCCCAGCCGCTCGATCCGCGCGCGCTTCAAGCCGCTCGACCTGGCCGCCCTGGTGGCCGAGTCGGTGCAGCTGTTCGTCACCCAGGCGGCGGGGCGCGGCATCGACATCGGCTTCGAGCTGGCCGCCGCGCCGCTGCGCGGCGAGCGTTTCATGCTGCGCGACCTGGTCGACAACCTGGTCGACAACGCCTTGCGCTACACGCCCCACGGGGGCAGCGTCACGGTGCGCACGCGCATGGGCGCCGACGGCGCGGTGCTGGAAGTCGAAGACTCCGGGCCCGGGATTCCGGTCGCCAAGCGGGCCCGGGTATTCCAGCGCCACGTCCGCCTCGACCAGCAAAGCAGCGGCAGCGGCCTCGGTCTGGCCATCGTGCGCGATATTGCCAAGGTGCATGGCGCGAGTGCCGCGGTGAGCGACGCCGAAGGCGGCACCGGCGCGCTGTTCACCGTGAAATTCAAAGTTTGACGAAAAATAAGTAGATTGCTGCACGGAATCGTGCAATTGTCAGGACTTTGTCAGCATTTCCTCAGGGTAATGCAAGGCTGCTTCGCTATTATTCTCCCAAGGCAAGATTACTTGCAGCCGCAAACTGGAGAATACGATGAAGCGAATCGCACGAGGTTTTACCCTGATCGAGATGATGGTCACTGTGGCCATCATCGGCGTCCTGACCGCGGTGGCAGTGCCGGCATACACCAGCTACGTGATCCGCGCCCGCACTTCCGAAGCGTTCACCACGCTGGGCGGCTTGCAGCCGGCAGCAGAGCAGTTCTGGGCCAACAACCGCACCTACAACAAACTCCCGAAGCCTGACTCCACCCCCAACTTCGACTACTCGGTCAGCGACGACACCGACTCGACTTACACCGTCACGGCCACCGGCAAAAACCGGATGGTGGACTTCATCTATACCCTGAACCAGAGCGGCGCCCGCGTCACCACCAGAGTTCCACCGGGCTGGACCAAAAACGACGCCTGCTGGGTCGACCGCAAGGGTGGCCTATGCACCCAGTAAGCGCCCAGCGCCAGGCGGGCTTGGGCTTCACCCTGGTCGAGCTCATGGTAGGCCTGGCCATCCTGTCCCTCATGCTGGCAATCGGCGTGCCGAGCATGCGCACCTGGCTGAACGCGAGCAACGCGCTGGTGGCCGCCGAGTTTTACGCCGAAGGCCTGAAAACTGCCCGTGCCGAAGCGGTCAAGCGCAATGCCACTGCGCGCCTGACCCTGCTCGAGAGCGCAAGCGGCGGCCAGATGGACTGGCGCATCGACATGTGCGTGCCAACCTCGGCCGTCAAATGCAACGCCGATGAGGGTAGCTGGTCGACCAAAGACGCGGCTGCCGACGGCGACAGCGTCGCCGATTTCCGTTCGATTACCCGTGTCGCCACCAATTTGCCCGGTACCAATATGTTGACGATGACGCGCAATGACGGCGCCGTGGCCGTGTACTTCACGCCCTTGGGCTGGGTCGATGGCAGCGTCGCGCCCAGCCTGAGCAAGATCGAGCTGGCACCGGCAGCAAGCCAGGCCGGCGCGTTTCCCACCTCGGCAGTGGCGGTGACCCTCGCGGGTGTCGTCAGCAAATGCAACCCTAACGCCCCGGCCCACGATTCCAGAGGATGCCCACCATGAACATGCGTCAATCCACCCAGCGCGGCATCGCGCTGGTCGAAGCGATGATCGCCACCGTGATCCTGGCCATCGGCCTGCTCGGCACGATCGGCCTGCAGGCGCGCGCGTATTCCGCGATGAACGACGCCAGTTCGCGCGCCGAAGCCACCATGGCATCCGAAAAACTGTTTGGCATGATGAGTACCGACATGGAACACCTGTCCAACTACGTGCTGGCGGAAGGTGGCAGCGGGGGCACGGAGATGTCGGACTGGGTGACCGAAACCCATGCCGCCATCCCCGGCTCGAAGATCGCTGTGAGCGTCAAGCCCGCCAGCAACGGCACCACCAGTACTGCGGTAACGGTCACCATCAAGTGGCAGCGCAAGGCCCGCGACCCCGCCAACACCAGCACCATGACTTCTTACCTGGCGACCTCCTCATGAAGCGCAACTTTCCTGTACCGCGACGTGTCCGCAGCCACGCCGGCGGCTTTTCCGTCGTCGAGCTGATGGTCAGCGTCGTCATCGGCTTGTTGGCCCTGATGTTTGCAACCCGCATGATCACCGGCGGCGAGAAGACCAAGCAAGCCGCTTTGGGTGGCTCCGATGCCATGCAGAATGGCATGTTGGCCATGTTTTCGATCACGGGCGACGTGGCCCAGTCCGGCTTCGGCCTGAACGATCCACTGCTGGCCGGATGCGATACCACGATGGCCGACAAGGGCGGCGATGGCTACCATCTGGCGCCGTCCAAGCGCGGCACGGTCACCATCACGCCGCTGTCGCCCGTCATTATCGAAAGCAACGGCGAGAAACCGGACGTGATTTCGCTGTACTCGGGCGCTTCGGTGACCGGCACGCCATCGGTACGCCTGCGTATGCCATTTACTGGCGGCACCTCGGTTGCCATCGCTGGCGAGCCGTATGGCTTCGCCGACAATGACGTCATCGTGATTGCGCCGGAACAGGCCGGGACCAAGTGCAGCCTGGTGCAACTGTCGGAAAAGCCGCTGCCCGGCGCGCCCAATCCGGTGCTGCGCTTCGAATCCGGCGGCGGACGCCGTTTCAATTCCGGCGCGGCGGTGAACAACTTCCCGCTCCAGTCGCGTGTCTTCAATATTGGACCGGCAAAAAACCTGACCTTTCATACCTGGTCGGTCAAAGACGGCTTCCTGCAATTGAGCGCCACCGATCTCGCCGGCAGCGAGAAAGCTGGCAGCACCGTGGCCGACAACATCGTCTCGATCAAGGCCCAGTACGGCTTCGACACGCGCACCGAAGCCAAGTTCTTGCCGCAGGATGGGATCAAAGTCAATGTCTGGTCCTCGACGATGATCGATGCCGACGGGAACGGCGAGGCAGGCAGTCCCGTCGATTTCCAGCGCATTGCCGCCGTGCGCGTGGCGGTGGTGGCACGCAGCAAAGCGCCCGAGCGCCCGGAGCCGGGACAGGCCTGCGCCGCCACGCCGAACCAGATCGAGGTCTTCAAAACCAAGCAGTCAGATGATACCTATACCTCGGTCAAACTCGACGTCGCTGTCGTGGGTGATACCACCGGCTGGAAGTGCTACCGCTACCGCACGTTTGAAACGATTGTACCTGTCCGTAACTCAGCCTGGAGACCAACCGCATGGGACAAATAAACAAAACCGGCCAGCAGGGCATTGCCCTGCCAGTCATGCTGATCATTCTCGTCGTCATGCTCATCAGCAGCGTTTACCTGCTCAAGTCAAGCAATTCGTCGACCTTGAGCGCAGCGAACATGGCCTACGATGCGGCGCTGTCGAAAGCGGCCGACCTCGGCTTGCACAAGGGTTTTCAGTACCTTAACAATCAGTCCAAGGTCGCGCTGCAGCAGGATGACACTGGCAACGGCTACGTGGCGTCCTACGACACCACGATGCCGGTCACGGCCGATGCGTTCTGGCTCAATGCCAAAACCATCACGAACACCGCCAATGGATCGGCCACCGCCGACACCATCCAGTATGTGGTGCACCGGGCCTGCTCGACGACCGGGCCGTTTGGTGTCAAGAACGCCTGTATCCAGACAGCGTCGAATCTCGCTGCCGGCGGCAGCGCCGTTTCGCCTGGTAACAGCATGGATATGACGACCGAACCATCGGTCAAGCCGCCACAAATCCATTACATCATTACCGCGCGCATCTTCGGACCGCGCGGCGGCAACGTGGTCAACCAGATGGTTGTGTTGATCGATGCCTGACGCTTTTTTTGACGGGGAAACCGCATGAAAATGAACTTTATAAATATCACCCGGGCCTGCAGCCTGGTTCTGGCATTCGTGCTGGCGCCGGGCGCAGCCGTGGCGGGGGTGACCAACATCGCCCAGTTGCCGCTGCTGAGCATGGACGACACCGGCGCAGTCAAGCCGAACTTGATGCTGCTGTACGACAACTCGGGTTCGATGGCGCGCAACTTCACGCCGGACTACATCGACGACGGTACCACGTGCCGGAGCCAGCTGCTCATGGCGAGCGGCACGCGCAGCTGCCTGGCCGGTATGCCGCCATTCAACAGCGCCGATTTCAATCGCCAATATTACGATCCCAAGGTGCGCTACTTGCCGCCGGTCAAGGCTGACGGTGTCAGCTACAAAAGTCAGAACCGTGCCAACACGACCGCCTGGACCGCTGTGCTCAACGATGGCTTCGATGTCGACACCGCCGACCTGGCGGGCGGCACCGCCAGCAAATCGATCAGCCTGGTCAATGGCTTTCCCGACATCACCTGGTGCGATAAAGATAACGGAAACTGTGCCTACAACACCGCCACCTACAGCTACCCGAACGACACGCGCTACAACGCCGGCCGGTTTTATACGAATGCGTACTACTACAATATCAATGTGGCGGAGTACTGTAGCGACGCCACACTGACAAGCTGCAAAACGACCAGCGTCGGTGGGGTTGCCCCCGACGGCTTTCCGGTTCCGGCCAAAGTACGCTGGTGCGACACAACCGCCCTGACCAAATGCCAGGCCAAGTTTGTCGGCAACTACAAGTACCCGCGTTTTTCCACGCCAAACTCCGATACCGTGGCCGCGTATGGCACCATCACCATCAAAGCCTCGAAGACCGCCACGGCACTGTATGTCGACAGCGTGTCGGTGGCCGAGTCCAGCGGCACCAAGGTCATCACCAATGGTGCGATCCTGGCCAGCGCCGGCACCAACGATCCGACCAAGCAGGCCGCACTCGCCAACGCCATTGCCGCCTCGATCATCGCGAAAACCGGCCTGACGAACCAGTACACGGCCTGCACGCGCACGCCGACCGGCAGTGTGCCCAACTGCAGCACCGCGTTTGGCATCAACCTGGGCGCCGACAACATCGTGGCCGTGGTGCCGATCGAATGTGTCACCGGTGCAAACAGCAAGTCGATCGGGCAGTGCTCGGTGCTGGCAGACGCCACCCGCAATAACTGGGCTGTCAGCGTGGAGGCGCGCGCTGGCGTTGCCAACGACGGCAAGGCAGCAACCGCGATCCTGAGCCTGACCGGCACCGGCAAAAACTCCCCGAAGACAACCCTGGGTGCCACCTCGCTGGGCAGCACACTGCTGTTTTCTTCGGTGACGTTCAATGCGAGTTCCACCAGTGCCGACGCGGCCAAGTCGATTGCGAAAGCCATCAATGACAGAAAGGTCGCCGGCTTGAGCGCCATCTGGGGCGGCCAGACCGGTTGCACCGCCACCGGTGACAAGACAGTATGCATCTCGTCGACCCTGGACTATGCCGCTGGCCAGAAATTCGTGTTCCCGAATCCTATTTTTGGGAACAATGGAACGTTGGACATCAGCGGCACCAATTCGGTCGCCGGCAATGCGCCGACGCCGGATGTGATTCCTGCCGATACCACCAATATTGGCGCCGGCTCGGCAATTTTTGTGCGCGTCGACATCGTCCCCGAGCGCATCAGTTACCCACGCGCCACCGGACGCAACGATTGCGTCGCCGGTACCTGCACCTACGACGAGGAAATGACCAACTTCGCCAACTGGTACACCTACTACAAGTCGCGCAACCAGACCATGAAAACGGCGGTCGGCCTGGCCTTCAAGCCTCTCACCGACAGCTACAACGTGGGTCTGGTGTCCTTGTCGGTCGCCGGCGCCGGTGGCAGCATCACGCGCCCCTTGCCGTTTTCGGGCGATGTGCGCACCAACTGGTACGCGCAGCTGTACGGCATGACGGTGAGCGGCTCGACGCCACTGCGCAAGGCGCTGCATAACGTTGGCAAGATGTATGCGAATCAGGGTAAGTACGAGGCTGCAGTCAATGAGGAAGCGGTTCAGTTTCCGTGCCAGCAGAATTTCACCTTCATGACCACGGATGGCTACTGGAATGGCGACCCCGCCGACGCCGTCGTGGCTGATAACGACAAGACCGAAAACCCGACCCGTTTCTGCCTGAAGGGCAGCGGCTGCGTCGATGCCAGCGGCAAGAACAGCAAGTCGCTGGCCGACGTGGCGCTGTACTGGTACAACGGCGGTTCGGCGACCGGCGTCAGTTCGCTCCGTCCGACGCTGGAAGACATGACGCAGGAAGGCAAGGTACGTGGCCCGAACGGCGACAACAAGCGCCTGCACATGAATACCTACACGCTGGGCCTGGGTGTGGACGGCATCATGAACTACGAAGAGAACTACAACACCGCCCCGATTTCGGGCGGCGACTTCTCCAAACTCATCAATGGTGTGACCACTGGCTGCCCGTGGAACAACAACAAGGCCTATGTGTGGCCGGATGCGGTGACCGACGACAATGACGGCGGCGCCGGCTACCAGTCGCGCGTCGACGACCTGTGGCATACCGCCATCAATGGCCGCGGCAAGTATTTCAGCGCGTCCGACCCGACCCAGGTCATCGCCGGGCTCAGTGCGGCCCTGTCGAACATCGCTGCGCACGTTGGCGCCGCCTCGTCCGCGGCCACCTCGACGCCGAATATTTCGGTCGAGGATAACGACATTTTCTCCAGTACCTTTACGACGGTGCAGTGGTCGGGCGAACTGACGGCGCAGAAGATCGACGTCGTGACCGGGGATATCGGTGTCACCCCAACCTGGAGCACCTCCAACCTGCTGGGCAAAAAGGTCGCTGCCAGCACCGATACGCGCGTCATCAAGATGCTCGATACCGCCGGCGGCACGCTCAAGAACTTTGACTACGGTGTCATGACGGTGCTCGAAAAAAGCTGGTTCGACAACAAGTGCAGCGCGCTCTCGCAGTGCTTGAACCTGACCAGCACCAACGCCACCACCGTCAACAGCGGGGCGACCATCATCAATTGGCTGCGTGGCCAGCAGCAGTATGCCGATGACGTGATCCTGCGCGCCTATGGCAAGAGCAAGACGGACGCCACGACTCCGGTCATCCTGGGCGACATCGCCTCGTCCAAGCCGGTCTATGTCCGGGTGCCGCGCAAGTCGTATGCGAATGCCGGCTACAGCGAGTTTGTCACCGCCCAGGCGGCACGCGTCCCGACCGTGTACGTTGCCGCCAATGACGGCATGCTGCATGCCATCGATGCCAACACCGGCACCGAAAATTGGGCCTATGTCCCGCGCATCACCATGCAGAAGCTGTATAAGCAGGCCGGTTTGACGTACGGCGCCAACCACCACTTCACGACCGACGGCTCGCCGGAGGTGGGTGATGTGCAAATCAACGGTGTCTGGAAATCGGTGCTGGTGGCGGGCTTGAATGCAGGCGGGCGCGGCTACTATGCGCTGGACGTTACCGATCCGCAAAAACCAGTGGCCTTGTGGGAAACCTGTGCCGATTCGACCATTTGTACGGGCGATAACACTGAGGCGGAAATGGGGCAAACCTTCGGCAATCCGGTCACCGGTACCTGGAAGGATGCGAATGGTGCAACCAAGTGGGTGGTGTTCGTTACGTCCGGCTACAACAACGTTCCCGGCACCGACGGCGTTGCCGGAGCTGGCAGCGGCAAGGGCTATTTGATGATCCTCGATATTGCGACGGGCAAGGTACTGGCCAAGACCTCGACCGAATCGGGCGACAAGTCGACCCCGTCCGGGCTGGCACGCATCACCGCCATCAGCGCCGATCCGTCCACCGATCCGATGGTCACCTTCATCTACGGTGGCGACATCCTGGGCCAGATGTGGCGTTTCGACCTGACCAAGAAGGGCGCCCCGACGGTCGTCAAGATGGGTGACGCCGGCACGCTGCAGCCAATTACCGCGCGTCCCGATGTGACGTATTGCAAAGTGACCACCGAAGCCGATGACGGCAGTGTCACCAACACCAACAAGCTGATGGTGGCCTTTGGCACCGGGCGCCTGCTCGATATCGGCGATGTTGCGAATATCGACAAGCAGAGTGTGTATGTCCTGCGTGACAGCGCGACCGGCATCTCGGCGCCGCTGTGGCGCAGTTCCAGCATGGCCAAGCGCACGCTGACCAGGTCGAGCGTGAGTGGCGCCGATGTGTATAAATCCGGTGGCGACACGGTGGACTTGAACACCCAGTTGGGCTGGTATGCCGACTTCGACCAGAACAAAGGAGAGCGCGTCAACCTCGACCCACGCATCAATGCTGGCTACCTGAATGTGGTGACCAACATTCCAGCCTCGTCCAATTCGTGCTCGGTTGGCGGCAAGAGTAATCTCTACAACTTCGACGTCTGCGACGGCACTGGCAACGCCGATGGCGTGGTGGGTAAATCGCTGTCGAGCACGTCGGCAGCAGTCGGCTTCATCGTGGTGACATTGCCGAACGGCACCAAGGTCATCTATACCAGTCTCGCCGATGGCGGCAAGCTGAGGGACGACAGCGGCGACAAGAAAGATGCGATCAAACGCCGTACTGGTTGGCGTCGTATCCGGAACTGATCCGGGAACCCGCAAACCGCAGTAAGCAGGGCCAGCCGGCGTAGCAAACCGGCTGGCCTTTTTCATTGCAGCAATCAATTCACACGGGCTGCGCCGGAATCGGTAAAATCGTGGGTTTTCTACCAGGGCCGCAAGCGCTCACCATGGCCAACGATACCGATCTCCCTATTTCCGACGCCGCCGCCGATGGCGCCGTCCCACGCACCCCGGACGCCGCCGCGCGCAACATCGCGCTCGAAGTGGCGCGCCGCCGCACCTTTGGCATCATTTCCCACCCGGATGCCGGTAAAACCACGCTGACCGAAAAGCTGCTGCTGTTTTCGGGCGCGATTCAAATGGCCGGCACGGTCAAGGCGCGCAAAAGCGGGCGCCACGCCACCTCCGACTGGATGGAAATCGAGAAGCAGCGCGGCATTTCGGTCGCCTCCTCGGTGATGCAGTTCGAGTACCGCGACCACGTCATCAACCTGCTCGACACCCCGGGCCACCAGGACTTCTCGGAAGACACCTACCGCGTGCTCACCGCCGTCGACTCGGCGCTGATGGTGATCGACGCGGCCAAGGGCGTGGAAACGCAGACGATCAAGCTGCTCAACGTCTGCCGCATGCGCAACACGCCCATCGTCACGTTCATGAACAAGATGGACCGCGAAACGCGCGACCCGCTGGAACTGCTCGACGAACTCGAATCGGTGCTCAAGATCCAGTGCGCGCCGGTGACCTGGCCGATCGGCATGGGCAAGAATTTCCGCGGCGTGTACCACCTGATGCGCGACGAGATCATGCTGTTCAAGGCCGGCGAAGAAAAGGCCGATGGCGCCTACGAAGTCATCAAGGGCATCGACAATCCGCGTCTGCAACAGATGTTCCCGCTCGAGATTGAACAACTCAAAATGGAAGTGGAACTGGTGCACGGCGCCTCGCATCCATTCGACCTGGCGCAGTTCCTGGCCGGCGTGCAGACGCCGGTGTTCTTCGGTTCGGCGGTCAACAACTTCGGCGTGCGCGAGATTTTGTCGGCGCTGATCGACTGGGCCCCGGGCCCGCGCGAGCGCGACGCGACCACGCGCGTGGTAAAACCCGACGAGGCGAAGTTTTCGGGTTTTGTGTTCAAAATCCAGGCCAATATGGACCCGGCCCACCGCGACCGCATCGCATTCCTGCGTGTGTGCTCGGGGCGCTTTGACAAGGGCATGAAGGTCAAGCATTTGCGCCTGGGCCGCGAGGTCAAGCTGTCGTCGGTGGTGACGTTCATGGCGTCGTCGCGCGAGCAGGTCGAAGAAGCGTTCGCCGGCGACATCATCGGTTTGCCGAACCACGGCAACATGCAGATCGGCGACAGCTTCTCCGAAGGCGAGATGCTGCAGTACACAGGTATTCCTTACTTTGCGCCGGACCTGTTCCGCGCGGTGCGGATCCGGAATCCCCTGAAAATCAAGCAGCTGCACAAGGGTCTCCAGCAGCTGGGCGAAGAGGGCGCGGTGCAGGTGTTCAAGCCGGTGCTGGGCGGCGAACTGATTCTGGGCGCGGTTGGCGTGCTGCAGTTCGAAGTGGTGGCCAGCCGCCTGCTCAACGAGTACGGTGTCGACGCCGTCTTCGAAGGCGCCAGCATCAGCAGTGCGCGCTGGATTTCCAGCGACGACAGGAAAGCGCTGAGCGACTTCGAATCGCAGCTGGGTCACAACGTCGCCTACGATGCCGCCGGCAATATGGCGTATCTGGCCACCTCGAACGTCAATTTGCGCCTGACCGAAGAACGTTGGCCGAAGCTGACCTTCCACGCCACGCGCGAGCACGCGATCAAGCTGAACTAGTTGACTGCAGGCCGGTCATCCATGCGGGTGATCGTTTGCGTCGTGACCGTGCCATCGGCCGCAGTCAGGCGCAGTTGCACTGGCAGCCAGCGCAGCGCCGGCGCCAGCCACACTTCCAGCACCGGCTGGCCGTTGCCGGCCAGCTGGCGCAGGTGGCGCGTGCCGATCACGCCCAGCGGCGTGGGCAGGTCTTCGTCGACGGTCACGGCAAAGCGCATTTCCACCAGGCCCTCGGCGCTGGCGACTTCGATCGCCACCTCGTCGACGATCTGATCCGGTTGCGCCAACCCCATTCCCACCAATTGGAGCAGCAGCGACGCCGGGTCCTGGATGCCGACGCCGTTCGCGTAGCTCAGTGCGCCCACGGTGATGCTGTTGGGGCCAAAGCTGGCCGTCAGCGTGCCGCCATTGGCCAGGCCCATGCTGCCTTCTGCAGGTGCGATGCCGTTGTCGCCGATCGTCCCCGTGGAGCGCAGCGGCCCGGTCACGCCGTCGACCGCTACGGTGTAGGTTTTTCCGTCGGTGGTCCACGTGATCTGCGCTGGCGCCTGGGCGCCGTCGTGGCGGGTGACGACATAGTCGAGCGTGCTGGAAGGTGGGGTACGCACGCGGTAACGGTTCTGCATGTTGGCAGACATCATCTCGACCTTGGGCAGCGCAGCGGCGGGCGCAGTGTCGGGAGCGGTTTCGGGTGCCGCTGGCGCCGATGGCGCGGGCACGGCGACGGCAGCTGCCAGCGGCGCCAGCTGCGCCGGGGCGGGGGCTGGCGGCACGGATGGCGGCGGCACGGATGGCACCGGCACCGATGGCACCGGCGTGGGCGGCGCCTGCAAGCGCACGACAATCGGTGCGGCCGGCGCCTCCCGTGGCGCGAGCGCCGTGGGCCCGATGGTCTTGATGGCGAGCACGTGCAGCAGCGCCGACAGTACGCCAAGCACCAGCAGGCGCTGGTAGTGCTTCATCGGCGTGCCGGCTGCCGTCCGAGCAGCCAGGCATCGAGCGCCGCGCCGACCCAGCAAGCCAGCATCACGTAGACCGCCAGTTCGACCACGCCCGAGGTGGTGCCGGCGCGTTCGAGTTGCGCGGCGATTGCCAGCGGGTCGGGGATTGCGCCCTCGGACACGAGCCGGTTGGCCATCTCGGTTGCGGGCCCGATGACGGTGCGGACGATATACAAGGCGGCGCCAACCGTCGGAACGATAAACGCCAGCGCGCGGCCACGGCGCTTCAGGAAGACATGGCCGGCGCCGGGAAAAACCAGCAGCGACAGGAGTAGGGCGTTCGTGGAGCGGGACATACATTCCTTGGAAAATACAAGCGCCAGGCGCTTGATCGCGCACAAGCATCATTGTGCCGGACAGCGTAGATTTGCTCAATGCGCACAGGAAACTTTCTGCTGCGCAGCAATACGCCACATGATACGCCGGCTGCCCGGCCCGCGTCTTCCATCCGACCATACGAGGAGTTGCCATGACGACGTCCTTTCACTGCCAGGCGCGCTGACATGCTCTCGCGCCTGCGCCTCGGTTCCAAGCTGCTGCTGGCACCCTTGCTGGTGCTGGTCGTGATGTTGTTTGTCTCCTGCGCGGCGTACCGCGCCATTGCGCGCGAGGCAGAGGCGCTCGCGGCCGTGGTGCAGCAGCGCGCGGCCCAGACGCGTAGCGCCGCTGAACTTGCCGCCACCGCGCGCCAGGCCCATGCCGAGGTCTACCAGCTGATCACCTGGATCGGCGCCAGCTTTTCGCAGGCGCGTACCGACACGCTGGTGCGTGGCATCCACCGCCGCCACGCTGCCATCGCGCGCAGCTTTACCGCGTTGACGCGCCTGACCGCGGAGATTGGCCCGGAAGCGGCGCTGGTGCACCAGGCCGAAATCGCGTACCGCAGCTACCTTGCCAGTGTGCTGGACGTGATCGCGCTGGCGCGCAACGACCAGTCCATCAGCGCCAACGCGATGACGCGCTCGCAGCGCGCCTTCGATACCGTCCTGCTGCGCCTGGACGCCCTGACCCGCCTCGAACAATTGCTCGGCGAGCGCGCCGCGGCCGAGGCGGCTGACGAGAGCCGGACCATTGCCACGTTGATGCCGGCCGCGCTGATGGCGGCGCTGGCGCTGGCGCTGATCGTGGCGCTGGCTTTGCGCAGCGCGTTGCAGGATGAACTCGATGCGCTGGTCGCTGCGGCGAATGCGCTTGGCGACGGCGACCTGCGCCCGCGCGCGCCTTTGCGCGGGCGCGATGAAATCTGCAGCGCGGCGCTGGCCCTGGCCGCGGCCAGGGAAAAGCTCAGCGCACGGCTGCAGGACGTGCTCGAAGGCGCGCGCGCAGTCGCGGCGTCCTCTGGCGCCGACAACGCTCGCTTGCACGAGGACGCACTGGCGCTGGCACGCAGCGTGATGGCGTTCCAGCTGGACGACAGCGTGGTCACGCCGATGGCGGCACCCTGGCCACGCACAAAAAAAGGGACGCCCGAGCCATTCCGGCGGGGGCGTCCTTATCTACGGCTGGCAGTCAGCCGGCGCTAAAGATTACTCGTAGTCTTCGATCGGCGCGCAGCCGCAGAACAGGTTACGGTCGCCGTAGACGTTGTCGGCACGGCCCACCGGCGGCCAGTACTTCTTCTTGCGCAGCGAAGCAACCGGGAAGGCCGCCACTTCGCGGCTGTAGCTGTGCTGCCAGTCGTCGGCGGTCACCACTTCGGCCGTGTGCGGGGCGCCTTTGAGTGGATTGTCCATGCGGTCGTACTCACCGCGCTCGACCTTGACGATCTCGGCGTGGATCGTGATCATCGCCTCGATGAAGCGGTCGATCTCGACTTTCGATTCGCTCTCGGTCGGCTCGATCATCAGGGTGCCCGGCACCGGGAAGCTCATGGTCGGCGCGTGGAAGCCGAAGTCCATCAAACGCTTGGCGACGTCTTCGTTGCTGATGCCGGTGGCGTCCTGCAGCGGACGCAGGTCGATGATGCACTCGTGGGCGACCAGGCCGTCGTGGCCCGCGTACAGCACCGGGTAATGCGGCGCCAGGCGACGTGCGATGTAGTTGGCATTTAACATTGCCACTTCGGTCGCGCTTGTTAATCCTTCACCACCCATCATCGCGATGTACATCCACGAGATCGGCAGGATCGAGGCCGAGCCATACGCCGCGGCGCTGACCGCGCCAATGCCGGCTTCGTCGCGGGTGTAGCCGGTCGAACGCTGGTTCGGCAGGAATTTCGCCAGGTGTGCGCCGACACCGATCGGGCCGACGCCAGGACCGCCGCCGCCGTGCGGGATGCAGAAGGTTTTGTGCAGGTTCAGGTGCGACACGTCGCCGCCAAAACTGCCCGGTGCGGCTACGCCGACCAGTGCATTCATGTTGGCGCCGTCGATGTAGACCTGGCCGCCGTGGCTGTGGACGATTTCGCACAGCTCTTGAATACCTTCTTCGAACACGCCGTGGGTGGACGGGTAGGTCACCATCACGCACGCCAGGTTGGCGCTGTGCAGTTCGGCCTTGGCGCGCAGATCGTTCAGATCCACGTTGCCGTTCTCGTCGCAGGCCGTGACCACCACGCGCATGCCGACCATATTCGCCGATGCCGGGTTGGTGCCGTGCGCCGAGGATGGAATCAGGCAGATATTGCGATGGCCGTCGCCGCGCGATTCGTGATACGCCTTGATGACCAGCAGGCCCGCGTATTCACCTTGCGAGCCGGCGTTCGGCTGCAGCGAGATGGCAGCGTAGCCGGTCAGCGCACACAGCATGTCTTCCAGTTGGCCGATCATTTCGCGGTAGCCCACGGTCTGCGCATCGGGTGCGAACGGATGGATGTTCGAGAACTCGGGCCAGGTCACCGGAATCATTTCGGAGGTGGCGTTCAGTTTCATCGTGCACGAACCGAGCGGGATCATGGTGCGGTCGAGTGCCAGGTCCTTGTCGGCCAGGGCGCGCAGGTAGCGCAGCATGTCGTGCTCGGCGTGGTAGCGCGAGAAGGTCGGGTGCGTCAGATAGGTGCTGGTGCGTGCCAGGGTGGACGGGAAAGCATCCGCTTCATCGGCGTCGAAGTCGATGGCGTCGCTGCCGCCGAAGATCGTGGAGAGCAGTATCAGGTCGGCACGCGAGGTGGTTTCGTCGAGCGAAATGCCGACGTGGTTGGCGTCGATCTTGCGCAGGTTGACGCCGTGTTCGATCGCCTTGGCGTGCAGCGCTTCGGCCTTGTCGGTGTTGACCGTCAGCGTGTCGAAGTAGGTGCTGTTGGCCAGTGCATAGCCCAGCGCCTGCAGTTGTTTCGCCAGGACGGCGGTGTAGCGGTGCACGCGGGTGGCGATTTGCGCCAGGCCGGCAGGACCGTGGTAGACCGCGTACATCGACGCCATCACGGCCAGCAGCACCTGCGCGGTGCAAATGTTCGAGGTCGCTTTTTCGCGGCGGATGTGCTGTTCGCGGGTTTGCAGCGCCAGGCGGTAGGCCTGGTTGCCTTGCGCATCGACGGTGACGCCGACCAGGCGGCCTGCCATGCTGCGCTTGAATTCGTCGCGCGTGGCCAGGAAGCCGGCGTGCGGGCCGCCGAAACCGAGCGGCACGCCGAAGCGCTGGCTGTTACCGACGACGACGTCGGCGCCCCATTCGCCCGGTGGCGTCAGTAAAGTAAGAGCGAGCAAGTCGGCGGCAGCGACGACCATCACGCCGGCCGCATGAAGGTGTTCGACCGCAGCGGCGTAGTCACGCACGTCGCCGTTCACGCCCGGGTATTGCAGCAGCACGCCGAAGCATGGCTCGGCCAGCGTCTCGATGTCGGCTGGCGCGATGGTGCGCACTTCGACGCCGATCGGGGCGGCGCGCGTGCGCACCACTTCCAGGGTTTGCGGCAGTACATCGTCGGCCACGTAAAACACCTTCGAGGCGGACTTGCCGACGCGCTGGAGCAGCGTCATCGCTTCGGCGGCGGCGGTACCTTCGTCGAGCATCGACGAGTTGGCGATGCCCATGCCGGTCAGGTCGGTGATCATCTGCTGGAAGTTCAGGATGGCTTCCAGGCGGCCCTGCGAAATCTCGGGCTGGTACGGCGTGTAGGCGGTGTACCAGGCGGGGTTTTCAAAAATGTTACGCAGCACGACAGGCGGCGTGTGGCTGTTGTAATAGCCCTGGCCGATCATCGACTTCATGACGGTGTTTTTATTCGCCAGCGCGCGCAGCTTGGCCAGTGCGTCCTGTTCGGACACCGGCTCGTAGAACTGGCCCAGCTCGAGCTGGCTCTTTTTGCGGATATTGGCCGGGACGATCGCATCGATCAGCGCGGCGCGCGATGGGTAGCCGAGCGTGGCCAGCATGGCGGCTTGCTCAATGGCGGTAGGTCCGATGTGGCGCGGGATGAAAGCGTCGCGGGCTTCGAGTTGGGTCAGGCTGGTGCGGGTCATGGTAGAGGCCAAAAAGAGGGCAGTGCCGGGCGGGAAGCCGGCGAGCCGGTAGCAAGGAAGACTGAATGGGGCAGGGCAGTGGTGAACCTGATAACACCTGCGCTCTCAAGACCGTCATCCCGGCGAAGGCCGGGACCCATGCTGAATGTCCGAAACAGGATAAGCCGCCTTGACGCGGCCTCAGTATGGGCCCCGATTTTCATGGGGGTGACGGAGCTGGCTTTGCAGGTACTTCGTTGCCAGATTACTCGGCAGTGGCTTTGCCGTAAGCATCGGCGTCGAGCAGGCCGGCGATCGCGTTGGCATCGGACGGTTTCAGCTTGAACAGCCAGGCGCTGTAGGCGTCGCTGTTGATCGAGTCCGGCGCATCGGCCACGGCCGGGTTCACTTCGACCACTTCGCCCGACACGGGCGCGTAGATATCGCTGGCCGCTTTTACCGATTCCACCACGGCGGCGTCGTCGCCGGCGGTGAACTGTTTGCCGACCTTCGGCAATTCGACGAACACGATGTCGCCCAGGGCATCCTGTGCGTATTCGGTGATGCCGACGGTCAGGGTGCCGTCGGTTTCAAGGCGAACCCACTCGTGGGACTCGGTGTATTTCAGATCGGCTGGGATGTTCATGTAAAGCTCCTGGGTTTTGGAATAGAGAGTATAAATTATTAGACAGCCAGCACTTTGCCGTTGCGGACGAACGGCAGCTTGACGACCGTGGCGGCGAGCTTCTTGTCGCGAATTGCCACGTGCACGGTGTCGCCGATGGCCACATCGAGTGGCACGCGGGCCAGCGCAATGGCTTGCTGCATGCTTGGGCTGAAGGTGCCGCTGGTGATTTCGCCGAGCGCGCCGGATGCGGCCACCACGCTCTGGTGGGCACGCAGGATACCGCCTTTTTCGCGCAGGATCAGGCCGACGAAGTTGGCGTTCTGGCCCATGCGTTGCAGGGCCGCCTTGCCGATAAAATCGCGCTCGCCGTCGATGACGATGGTCCAGGCCAGGCCGGCGTCGAGCGGGTTGACCGTTTCGTCCATGTCCTGGCCGTACAGGTTCATGCCGGCTTCCAGGCGCAGCGTGTCGCGCGCACCGAGGCCGGCCGGTTTCACGCCGGCGCCGATCAGGGCATTCCACAGGGCTTCGGCCTGGCCGGCCGGTACGCCGATTTCAAAGCCGTCTTCGCCGGTGTAGCCGGTGCGTGCGATCATCGCTTCGCCGAATGCGGTGCCGGGAACGATGACGACGTTGAACGGCTTCATCGGCTCGGAGGCGGCTTTCGCGGTCGGCAGCACTTCCCACACCTTGGCGCGGGCGTTCGGGCCCTGCACGGCGATCAGCGCGATCGGATCATTGCCGTCGCGACGGGCGGTGATGGTGACGCCGCTGTTGGTGGCGGCGTTTTGGGCCTCGATCCAGGCCACGTCCTTGACGGCGGTGCCGGCATTGACGACCAGGCGGAACCAGGTCTCGGTGAAGTAGTAGACGATCAGGTCGTCGATGACGAAGCCGTCGGGATTGAGCATGCACGAGTACAGTGCCTTGCCCGGTACTTGCAGCTTGTTGACGTCATTGGCCAGCAGGCCGCGCAGAAAATTGCGGACCTGATCGCCCTTCAGGTCAACGACGCACATGTGCGAAACGTCGAACATGCCGGCATCGGTACGGACCGCGTCGTGTTCGGCGATTTGCGAGCCGTAGTTGACGGGCATGTCCCAGCCGCCGAAATCGACCATCTTGGCGCCAAGGGCGCGGTGGGCTGCATTGAGCGGGGTGGTCTGGAGGGTGGACGATGCGGTCATGAGGGCAATCCTTGGGCAGGGCGGCAGAATAATATGCCAATATATAGGGGCGGCAGCGTGCCGAAGCTTTGCTGAAGCTGAACGCCCCTCTGTCCATGGTACCTGAGAGATAGCGCGCGCAGTATGTGACTACCGGCGTGCGCCTGCCCCTTCGGTGGGCCGCTGGCTGATGCCGCGGCCGCTCTCCAGAGTTGAACCGATATTTTCGTCAGTCCCTTGAACGGTCCTTTTGCCTGAGAGTTTTTGGGTGATGCCCCTTCGGCGGTGCGCGCGTGGCGACCCTCTCCCGATCAAGACTTGCGAGAATAGGCGACTGTGGCGCTGGTGTCAACCTGTGTGGCCTGCCTGGTCATCGGCGTATGCGCGCACGCGTGACGCATGCGCGCGGAATGTTTCGCGCGATTTTGTTAAACTGGCCCATTCATTCCGTCATCACCATTTTCGGGAGGACTATGAACGGCGAGCAAAGCAGCCCCAGCAATGAGGCGTGGTTCACGCTATCAGGCGACGTCAACAGTGACATGGTGCACCGTGTCTTCGAGTCGGTCTCCCGGATGACCGCCGACGGCATCGAAACCGCCCACGTGCTGGTCCAGTCGAACGGCGGTTACGTTAGCGACGGGCTGTGCCTGTACAATTTCCTGGCCAACTCTCCGGTCGAGTTCGTGATGTACAACGGCGGTGCGGTCGCATCGATCGCTGTCATCCTGTACCTGGCCGGCGCGCGCCGCTATGCCAGCGACACCGCGCGCTTCATGGTCCACAAATCGCACGCCACCGCATCGCCCGGGGCGCGACCCGATGCCTTGAACATCATCGTCGAGGGCTTGCGCGCCGACGACGCGCGCACCGAGTCCATTTTGCGGCGGCATATCGAACTGACGCCCGAGCAGTGGGCCATTCACCAGTATTCCGACCTGCACCTGACGGCGCGCGATGCCAGGACCGCGCGCATGATCACCGCCATCGCCGATTTCGCGCCACCGAAAGGTGCCTCGCTGAGCAACATATAAATCCCCGCCTGCGCGGGGAAGCAATTATTTTTTGCTATCGTTCTTGTGACTCTGGCGACCGGCTTCTGCATGCTGCTCAGGGGTCCCGCCGCGCTTGCCGCTGGCGGAGCCTGAGGAAGCCGAACGGCCGCCGCTCGCTCCCCCCGCATTCGATCCTCCCCCGGCCGCATTCGTGCCCGCGGCCGAGCCGGTGCCGCCGCTTTGGCGATTGGCGTCGTTCTTGTGGCTCTGGCGTCCCGCTTCGGCATGCTGCTCGGGCGTGCCGCCCTGCACGCTGCCCTGGTTGCCGGATTGCTTGTTGGGGCTTTTTTGGTTCGAGTTCATGGTGGTCCTTTCGACGTTGGAAAAAGTCCTGCTGTCTGCTCGCGCCCGCATGATCGTGACGGAGGAGCAAGCATCATCCGGCAGCGGGATGTCGATCGGTATCGGCGCGGCACTTGAGTACCTGTAGGAATAAAACTGACAAGGGCTGCTGCCAAAATCTGTGCTTCCGTTTCTGAAATACAGACATTCTGGCAAATCAGATGTCGGGAAGATATGGCTTTGCTGACCGCAATACAACACCGCCCGAGAATTCTGATTCTCCTGCCCAATTGTGATTGCCATGTGGAAATATACTGGCATAATGACACCTGCACACTGTAGTATCTCGAAAGGTAAACTGCGCCATGGCTTCCCGCGCCATCCCCGAATCGCCTCTTGCCGAGGCGCCCGCTTCGCCCAAGGCGATGGTGGAGCAGCTTGTCGTCCTGGCCACGCGCCTGGCCGGCGAGCAATTGGTCGCGATCGCGCAAAACCTGAGTGGCGCCTTGCTCGACCTCACCGCGCCCGACGAAGCTCGCAATGTTTACCAGCGCGTCAAGTCCGGCAATTTGCTCAAGCAGAATAGTTACGCCTTTGTCCATCTGGCCGTGAGCGGGATCGAGGCCGCGCTGCGTGCCGAGGCCGCCATGCTGGTGCCGGCCACGCCTGGCCATGCCGATGTCCTGCTCGATGCGCTGGCCCTGGTGCCGATGGCCGAAATGGACAGCAAAGTCGCGTTCGGCGTCATCAGCCGCCCCTTCGATATCGAGCAGGCCGAACAATTGGCCAGCCTGAATGTGCGCCTTGCCTGCATGCTCGAACGCGAGATCCTGCGCAGTGCGCAAAACCCGTTCCGCCCGGAAGTGTTCCTGGTTGAACTGGACCGCGCCTGGCGTGCCTTCGAGCCCGATCAAAGCGCGCATGACATCATCCAGCCACTGCTGCACCCCGGCATCGTGTTCGATTTCGGGCCCATGTATGAAGCGCTGAACAAGGCCATCAAGCGCAACGGCCGCCAGCCCGCCGCCAACGACAAGCGCCAGATCCGCAAGACCGACGATGCCGCAGCCAGCAAGGCGGCGCGCGCGAGCAGCCAGGCGGCGCTGGCCCAGCAACTGCGCAGTTTCTTCGGTGACAGCGCGCCAGGCAGTGCCGCTTCGTCCGAGTTCGCCATCCCGCTGATCCCCGACTTGCCGGACCTGCCCAAGGGCGCCGGCGGCTGGCGGCCGAGTGCGGTCAGCGGTTTCCCGGCCCCGGCTGGCGCGCCCGGCGCGCAGGCAGCGCCGGCCCCGGGCGCGGTCGCTGCCGTGCCGTACGATGCGGCGCACGCGGGCCGCCAGCCGGCGTCGCCCTACGCCGGCTTCGCGCCTGGCCAGCAGGTTGCCAGCCCTGCTGCCGGGTTTGCCGCGCAGTCGGGCGCCGCCATGGTCTCCGCGCCTGCGCACATGGCGCCATTGCTCGAGATGCTGGCGCAGTTGCCAAACCTGGCCAGCCTGGCGCAACTGCCTGCCGGCGGGCCAGCGCCAACGCGGTTTACCGGCGCCGCAGCGGCGGCCTCACCCGCGGGCGCCCATCCGCAACAAGCCTTTTACCTGCCGCGCCTGAAGCAGAGCTTGCCTGAAGGCAGCCTGTCGCGCGGCGACGAAAGCACGCTCGACCTGCTGGCGCGTATCTTCGAGACGGTATTCCTCGACGAGGCGATTCCGGCACCGACGCGCGAGCTGATCCAGTCGCTGCAAATGCCGGTACTCAAGGCCGCATTGGTCGACAAGAATTTCTTCTTCGAGGAAGCGCACCCGGCGCGGCGCATGATCGACCTGCTGGCGCGCATGGGCCTGGATCAGCGCACCGACCCGGACGATCCGCTGTTCCAGGCGATGGAACGGAATATCAAGCGCGTCGAGCGCGACGGCGCCAGCCAGCCCGAGGTGTTTGCCGAGGCGGTCGCCGAGCTCGAAGCCTCCATGGCGCAGGACGACAGCGCGCAAGAGGCGCAGCTGGCCGCGCCGGTCGCACTGGCACTGCGCCAGGAACACATCGCCGTGGCGCGCCGCGCGGCCACCGATGCGATCAAACTGCGCATTGCCGGCGACAGTATCGTGCCGATCGTCGGGGTCTTCCTTGAGCAGAAGTGGCGCGACGTGCTGACCCTGGCCTACGACGTGGAAGACAAAAAGCCCGGCGCCGTCAACAGCGCTACCCGGGCCATGGACGACCTGGTCTGGAGCGTCAAGCCGAAGGCCACGCAGGAGCAGCGCAAAGCCTTGATCGCGCGCCTGCCAAGCTTGCTGGCCACCATCAATAAATGGCTCGACATCATCAAGTGGCAGGATGCCGCGCGCCTGCGATTCTTTGCCGCGCTCGCTGAATGCCATGCGTCGATCGTGCGCGCACCGATCGACCTGTCGCCCGAGCGCCAGCTGGAGCTGGCGGTCGAAGCGGCCCAGCAGGATGCACTGCGCCTGATCGCCCAGGAGCAGGCCGCGGCGCAGCAGCTCGAGCTCGAATCGGACGACCCGGTGACCCAGATCGTCGAAGGCCTGGAGCGCGGCCGCTGGCTGGCGTTCACGCAGGAAGACGGCAGCGTGCACCGCCTGAAGCTGGCGTGGGTGAGCCCGCGCCGTACCCTGTTCATCTTCTCGGCCGGTGCGCGCGAAGAGGCGTTTTCGATGCAGGCCGCGCGCCTGGCCGAACGGATCCGCGCCGGCAGCGCCGCCATCCTTGCGCTCGAAGGCGTGGTGGGCCGGGTCTTGTCGGAAGCGATGCTTGCTGCGGCCGGGAACGACCAGAACCACCACGCCGCGGCCTAGTTTCACCCTGACCCCCACCGTAGCGATGGTATGATGGCGCCGTCTGCCACCACCCGAAAAGCTTCAGCAACGTGCGTCTCTCCTCCATCAAATTGTCGGGATTTAAGTCTTTTGTCGATCCCACCAATTTTCAGGTGCCCGGCCAACTGGTCGGCGTGGTCGGCCCGAATGGCTGCGGCAAGTCGAACATCATCGACGCGGTGCGCTGGGTGCTGGGCGAATCGAAGGCGTCGGAGTTGCGCGGCGAGTCGATGCAGGACGTTATTTTCAATGGCTCCACCTATCGCAAGCCAGCCGGACGCGCCTCGGTCGAACTCATTTTCGATAACAACGATGGCAAGGCGTCCGGCCAGTGGGGCCAATATGCCGAGATCGCCGTCAAGCGCACGCTGACGCGCGACGGCACCTCCACCTATTACATCAACGGGCAGCCGGTACGCCGGCGCGATATCCAGGATATTTTCCTCGGCACAGGCCTGGGCCCGCGTGCGTATGCCATCATCGGCCAGGGCATGATCTCGCGCATCATCGAGTCGCGCCCGGAAGAATTGCGCGTGTTCCTCGAAGAAGCGGCCGGTGTCTCAAAATACAAGGAGCGCCGCCGCGAGACCGAAAACCGGCTCTCCGACACGCGCGAAAACCTGCTGCGGGTGGAAGACATCCTGCGCGAACTGGGCGCCAACCTGGACAAGCTGGAAGCCCAGGCGGCCGTCGCCACGCGCTTTCACGCGCTGCAGGCCGACCAGGAAGAAAAACAGAAGCTGCTGTGGATGCTGCGCAAAGTCGACGCGCAGAACGAACAAACCCGTTTTTTTCGCGAGATGGAGCAAGCGCAGACGGCGCTGGAAGCCCAGACCGCCGGCCTGCGTCACGTCGAACTCGAACTCGAGCAGCTGCGCCAGGCGCATTTCGCCGTGGGCGACCGGTTGCACACCGCCCAGGGCGTGCTGTACCAGACGAATGCCGAAATCGGCAGCCTGGAAGCGCAGATCCGCTTCGTGGTCGAATCGCGCACGCGCCTGCAAAACCAGCTGGTCACCCTGGCCGCCCAGCGCACCCAGTGGGAAACCCAGGCCCAGGATTACCAGGAGCAGATCGAGGAAGGCGAGTACCTGGTCGAAGAACTGGCCGCGCGCGCGGAAGGCGCCCAGATCGCGGTGGAGGTGCACCAGGAACGCCTGCCCGAGATCGATGCGGCCTGGCGCGCGGCGCAGTCAGCCACCGGCGAATCGCGCACCCGCATCATGGCGGCGCAGCAGCAGATCGAACTGGCCTCGGCGCACCAGCGCAATGCGTCGAACATCCTCACCGGTTTGACCACGCGACGCGAGCGTCTGCAGCAGGAAAAGACCGGCTTGCACCTGCCCGACAGCAGCCAGCTGGCCAACCTGCGCTTGCAACTCGAGGAAAAACAGCAGGCGCTGGAAGAGCACACCATGGTGCTGGAAGAGGCCCAGGAGCAGCAGCCGCAGCTGGAAGCGCAGCGCGCCGCGGCCCAGGCCCAGGTCAACACCGAGAGCGCCGCCAACGCCCAGCTGGAAGCGCGCCTGAATGCGCTGAAACAGATGCAGGACCGGGTCCAGACCAAGGGCAAGGTCCAGCCCTGGTTGCAGAAACACGAACTCGACAGCTTGCCGCGCCTGTGGCAAAAAATGCAGGTCGAGGCGGGCTGGGAGACGGCGCTCGAAGCGGTGCTGCGCGAACGCACCGGCGCGCTGGAGCTGTCCAACATCGACTGGGCGCGTGGCTTCTTCACCGATGCGCCGCCGGCGCGCCTGGCCCTGTACGCGCCGTCGAATACGGCGCAGGCCGCACTTGACGCGCCCGGCCTGAAACCGTTCATCGACCTGCTGAAACTGAACGACCATGGCATCCGGGGCGTGCTGGCCGACTGGTTGTACGGCGTGTACGCCGCCGACGATGCGGCGCAGGCGTTTGCCGAGCGCGCTCGTCTGCCCGCGGGCGCGCTGTTCGTCACGCGCCAGGGTCACACCGTCAGCAGTTCCAGCGTGCGTTTCTATGCGGCCGACGCCGAGCAGGACGGGATGCTGGCGCGCCAGCAGGAAATCGACAATCTCGCCCGGCAGCTGCGCGCGCAAACGATGCTGGCCGACGAAGCGCGCGCCAACGCCGTGCGCGCCGACGCCGCCGTCACCGAACTGGCGCGGCGCATGCAGGACGCGCGCGCGCGCGTCGCCAGCCTGACCAGCGGCTTGCACGGCTTGCAGATCGAGGTGGTCAAGCAAAGTGAGATCGAGGCGCGCTTCGCCCAGCGCAGCGGCCAGATCGACCAGGACCTGCGTGAAATCGCGCAGCAGGAAGAAGAGCAGCGCCAGGTGCGCGAAGAATCGGAATTGCGCTTCGAGGAACTGGACATGGAGCTGGCCGAACTGCAGGGCGCGCACGAAGACGGACAAACCCTGTTCCTGGAAAAAGAGCAGTCCCTGAGCCTGGCGCGTGAAAAACTGCGCGAGCTCGAACGCAGTG
The DNA here is from genome assembly GCF_036688685.1 of Massilia sp. S19_KUP03_FR1. Taxonomy (NCBI): domain Bacteria; kingdom Pseudomonadati; phylum Pseudomonadota; class Betaproteobacteria; order Burkholderiales; family Oxalobacteraceae; genus Massilia; species Massilia sp. S19_KUP03_FR1. Next base: position 120,032 of record NZ_JAQQPS010000010.1, read on the forward strand.
CGCAGGAAGCGCTGTTTGCCGAAAAAACCGCGCGCGTCAAAATCGAGGAACTGCGCCGCAATATCGCCACTGCCAGCGAACAGGCTTTACAAGTTGGCGCCAGCCTGGCGGCCGGCCAGAACGAACTGGCTGCGCTGGAGTCCGGCGCCGCCGCCGATGGTCTGCAGGACCTGCTGGAGCGCAGGATGGAGCAAGAGCAGGCCTTGTCCGACGCGCGCCATGAGCTGGACCAGGTGGCGCTGAAACTGCGCGAGGCCGAGGACGCCCGCACCACGTCCGAGCGCAGCCTGCAGCCGCAGCGCGACCGCATCACCGAGATGCAATTGAAGGAGCAGGCCGCGCGCCTGAACCAGGAACAGTTTTCGGAAGCGCTGGCCTCGACCAATGCCGATGAAACGGCGCTGCTGGCCAAGCTGGAGCCGGACATGAAGCCGCAATACCTGCAGGGCGAAGTGACGCGCCTGACCAACGCCATCACGGCGCTCGGTGCGGTCAACCTGGCCGCGCTCGATGAACTGGCGCAGGCCTCCGAGCGCAAGCGCTTCCTCGACTCCCAGAACCAGGATCTGCAGGAAGCGATCGCCACCCTGGAAGACGCGATTGCGCGCATCGACAAGGAAACGCGCGAGCTTCTGCAGGACACCTTCGACCAGGTCAACCTGCATTTTTCGGAGCTGTTCCCGATCCTGTTCGGCGGCGGCAATGCGCGCCTGGTGATGACGGGTGACGAAATCCTCGACGCCGGCGTGCAGGTCATGGCGCAGCCGCCCGGCAAGAAGAACGCGACGATTCACCTGCTGTCGGGTGGCGAAAAGGCGCTTACCGCCACTGCACTGGTGTTTTCGATGTTCCGCCTGAACCCGGCGCCATTCTGCCTGCTGGACGAGGTCGATGCGCCGCTGGACGACGCGAATACCGAGCGCTTCTGCCGCATGGTCAAGCGCATGTCCGAGCACACCCAGTTCCTGTTCATCTCGCACAATAAAATCGCGATGGAGATGGCCAATCAGCTCATCGGCGTCACCATGCAGGAGCAGGGCGTTTCGCGCATCGTGGCCGTGGACATGGAATCGGTGGCGGGTGCGTTCCCGGAGTTGCTCACAACATAGCGGTTATTCGGCGATATTGGTATCATGGTATGAAGTCGGTCCCCCGTGCAGCGCATCGCGCTGGTGGCGGGCCACATTTGCCACATAAAAAGAAATTCGCTACGAAGGCACAAGCCGCATGACAGATTTCCAAATGAGCCTGATCGCCGCCGGTGGCGTGTTTATCGTCGCCGTCATCAGCTATAACAAATGGCAGGAGTACAAGGCGCGCAAGAGCGTTGAACGGGCCTTTGCCACCGACCATGACGATGTCCTGATGCGCAATGACGGCGCGCCCGCCGCGCGCCAGGAACCGCTGCTCGACCTGGGCACGACCCCCGTCCCGATCGAGCCCATGCCGGATGGCCGGCCCCTGGAGCCATCCTCAGCGCCCGCCATCACGCCTGCCACCAGCTACGCCGCGTCCGACAGCGCGCCGGTCGAACCGACCATCACCATCGCCAGGCCGACGCCCACCCCGCCGAGCGAACTGGCCGACCGCCTGGTCGACCCGCTCATCGATTGCCTGATTCCCCTGAATCTCGAAGGCGCAGTGCGCGGCGACAAGATTCTGCCGATCCTGCAAACCCTGCGCCTGGTCGGCACCAAGCCGGTCCACTACATTGGCCTGGCTGTCAACGGCGACTGGGAACCGATCGTCCACGGCGGCGTGTACACCAAGCTGCAGGCCGGCGTGCAGATGGCCACGCGCACCACGGCCCTGAACGAAATCGAATACTCGGATCTCGTCACGCGCCTGCGCGCGGTGGCCGACGATATCGGCGCCGAACCGGAAGTGCCGGACATGATCGACGTGATGGCCGAAGCACGCACCTTGCACCGCTTCGTGGCCGGCCACGACGCCCAGCTGGGCGTGAACCTGCTGGCCAACAGCGGCCCATGGGCCATTTCCACCCTGATCGGCGCACTTGAAAACCAGGGCTTCGACGTGCGTCCGGACGGGCGCTTCGCCATGCCGGACGGCGAGGGCGGCGTGCTGTTCACGCTGACCACCAATGTCACGCTGGGCGCCGACACTAGCTCACGCCTGACGCTGCTGCTCGACGTGCCGTGCGTGTCCCCTGCGCGCGACGGCTTCGGCGCCATGGTGGCCTGCGCGCGCGCGCTGGTGGGCCGGCTCGACGCCACCATCGTCGACGACAGCGATCAGCCGCTGCTCGACCCGGCGCTGCTTGAGATCAACGGCCAGGTGATCGAGTTCTACCAGGAGATGGAGGCGTCCGATATTCCAGCCGGGTCGAACCGCGCCATGCGCCTGTTCAGCTAAGGTCGTTGCCGTGACTCTTGCAATCGATCCCGTGGCCCGGATGGCCGAACTGACGCGGGAACTGAACCGCCACCTGTATAACTACCACGTACTCGACGCGCCCACCATCCCTGACGCCGAGTACGACCGGCTGTTTGTCGAACTTCAGCAGCTTGAAGCGGCGCACCCGGAAAGCATGGCCAGCGATTCGCCGACCCTGCGCGTGGGCGCGGCGCCGATCCCAGAATTTTCCCAGGTGACGCACGCCTTGCCGATGCTGTCCCTGAATAATGGCTTTTCCGACGACGACGTTGAACAGTTCGACCGGCGCGTGCGTGAAACGCTGGGCGTGCAAGCCGTCGCCTATGCCACCGAACTGAAATTCGACGGCCTGGCGATCAGCCTGCGCTTCGAGAACGGCGTGTTCGTGCAGGCTGCCACGCGCGGCGACGGCAGCACCGGTGAAGACGTCACCGCCAACATCAAGACCGTGCGCGCGATTCCGCTGCGCCTGCACGGCATTGGTCATCAAGCCGTGCCTGCCGTGCTGGAAGTGCGCGGCGAGGTGCTGATGTTCAAAGCCGACTTTTTGAAAATGAACGAGCGCCTGCGCGCGGCCGGCGAAAAGGAAAAAGCCAACCCGAGGAATGCCGCCGCCGGCAGCCTGCGCCAGCTCGACTCGCGCATCACCTCGCAGCGCAACCTGAAATTTTTCGCCTACGGGATCGGCGTGCTGGAAGGAGCGCCGATGCCGGCATCCCATGCCGCCTTGCTCGACTGGCTCGAACAACTCGGCTTGCCCGTCTCGAAAGAGCGCACCGTGGTGCAGGGCGCCGCTGGCCTGCTCGACTTTTATCGCGACATCGGCACGCGCCGCAGCCTGCTACCGTACGAGATCGACGGCGTCGTCTACAAGGTCAATGCGGTCGAGGACCAGCAGACGCTGGGCTTTGTGTCGCGCGCCCCGCGCTTTGCCCTGGCCCATAAATTTCCGGCCGAAGAAGCGCTGACGCAGGTTGTCGAGATCGACGTCCAGGTGGGCCGCACCGGCGCCATCACGCCGGTGGCACGCCTGCAACCGGTGCTGGTCGGCGGCGTGATGGTCACCAACGCCACCTTGCACAACGAAGGCGAAGTGCGGCGCAAGGATATCCGCATTGGCGACACGGTCATCGTGCGCCGCGCCGGTGACGTGATTCCCGAAGTGGTGGCGTTTGTTCCCGAGCGCCGTCCACTGGACGCGCGCGAGTTCGTCATGCCGACCAGTTGCCCGGTATGCGGCTCGGCCATCGTGCGCCTGGAAGAGGAAGCGGTGGCGCGCTGCTCGGGCGGCTGGACCCATTGCGGCGCCCAGAAGAAAGGCGGCTTGATGCATTTTGTCTCGCGCCGCGCGATCGACGTCGAGGGCCTGGGCGACCAGTTGATCGAACAGCTGGTCGACAAGAACCTCATCCACACCGCGGCCGACCTGTACACGCTCGACAAGGCGCGCCTCTCCAGTCTCGACCGCATGGCCGAGAAATCGGCGCAGAACGTCATCGACGCGCTGGAAAAATCGAAGAACACGACCTTTGCGCGCTTCATCTACGCGCTCGGTATCCGCAATGTCGGTGAGTCCACCGCCAAGGCGCTGGCCCAGCATTTCGGTAACCTGGACGCGCTGCTGCACGCGGCCACCTGGGAGAACGGCATCCAGCTGCTGGAAGTGGCCGACGTCGGCCCGATTGTGGCGCGCTCGATTAGCGCATTCCTCAGCGACGCCGACAACCTGGCGCTGGTGAACACGCTGCGCGCCCAGCTCTACTTCCAAGAGGGTAGCCACGTCATGCAGAACGCCGGGCCGTTTGCCGGCATGACCTTCGTCCTGACCGGAACCCTGCCGGCACTGTCGCGCGACGAAGCCGGTGCGCTGATCGAAGCGGCCGGCGGCAAGGTGGCCAGCTCGGTCTCCAAAAAAACCACGTACGTCGTGGCCGGCGCCGACGCCGGCAGCAAGCTGGCCAAAGCGGAAACGCTGGGCCTGGCCATCCTCGACGAAGCGGCGCTGCTGGCGCTGCTGGCAAAATCGACTACTCCACAAGAAACCCTGGAAACTGACACCCCATGACCCTCATTCGCAAAGCCGTTTTTCCCGTTGCCGGCCTCGGTAGCCGCTTCCTGCCCGCCACCAAGGCCCAGCCGAAAGAGATGCTGCCGGTGGTCGACAAGCCGCTGATCCAGTACGCGGTGGAAGAGGCGGTCGCCGCCGGCATCAACGAAATGATCTTCATCACCGGGCGCAACAAGCGCGCCATCGAGGACCATTTCGACAAGGCCTACGAACTGGAATCGGAGCTGGAAGCGGCCGGCAAGCAGGCGCTGCTCGAGATGGTGCGCACAGTGGTGCCGAAGAACATCACCTGCATCTACATCCGCCAGTCGGCGCCGCTGGGCCTCGGCCACGCGGTGCTGTGCGCGCGCCCGGTGGTGGGCAACGAGCCGTTCGCCGTGCTGCTGGCCGACGACTTCATGGACACCGATGCCGGCGTGCGCCCGGTACTGGCCCAGATGACCGACGTATTCGAATACGAGCGCTGCAGCGTGCTGGCCGTGCAGGACGTGCCGCGCGAGCACACGCGCCAGTACGGCATCGTCAGCGCGGCGCCGTACCGCGCCAACCTGGAGCTGGTATCGGGCATCGTCGAAAAGCCGCAGCCTGAGGTCGCGCCGTCGACCCTGGCCGTGGTGGGACGCTACGTGCTCACGCCACGCATTTTCGATTACCTGGAAAATATCGGCATCGGCACCGGCGGCGAAATCCAGCTGACCGACGGCATCGCCGCACTGATGGCCAGCGAACGCGTGCTGGCCTGCCGTTACCACGGCCAGCGTTACGATTGCGGCTCCAAGCTGGGCTACCTGAAGGCGATGACGGCAATGGGTCTGAAGCACCCGGAAACGGGCGCAGGTTTTGCAGAATTCCTGAAAGAATTGAGTGCGAGGGCAGCATGACCGTTCGTGAAATCCTGAAGATGGGCGACCCGCGCTTGCTGCGCGTGGCCGAACCTGTCACCGAATTCGACACGCCGGCGCTGCAAGAGCTGATTGCCGACATGTTTGACACCATGCATGCCGCCAACGGCGCCGGTCTGGCCGCGCCCCAGATCGGGGTCAACCTGCAACTGGTGATCTACGGCTTCAAGGACAATGCGCGCTATCCGGATGCGCCGGCCGTGCCGGAGACGGTCCTGATCAATCCCGTGCTGGCGCCCTTGTCGAACGCGATGGAAGAAGCCTTCGAAGGCTGCCTGTCGGTGCCGGGCCTGCGTGGTTCGGTGCCGCGCTACACGCAGCTGCACTACGAGGGTGTCGACCAGTTCGGCAATCTGATCAGCCGCGATGTCGATGGATTTCATGCGCGCGTGGTGCAGCATGAAGTCGATCACCTGCTGGGTATCCTGTACCCGATGCGGATCCAGAATTTCGCCAATTTCGGCTATACGTCGGTCATGTTCCCGGACCTCGATCCGGACGAGGACGATTGATGCGCAAACTAACTAAATCGTTGCCGTTGGTGGCGCTGGTCGTGGCCAGCGGCGCGGCGCAGGCGGACGACTGGTTCACCAGAATCGACGCCGACCCGCGCAGCGAGCTGTGGGTTGACACCGGTTTTGCCACTGCCCACTTCGACAGCGGCAAGGGCCTCAATGGCCGCAACACGGGCTACGGCGCCGAGTACCGCTTTTCCGGGACCATGGCCGCCACCGCCGGTCATTTCTATAACAGCGACCGCAGCCACTCGTCGTACGGCGGCCTGATCTGGCAACCTTACGCCATCGGGCCGCTGCGCCTGGGCGCGACCGTGGCCGGCTTCAACGGTTACCCGCGCGTGCGCGGCGGCCGCTGGTTCCCGGCGCTGATTCCCACCCTGACGCTGGAGTACCAGCGTGTTGGCGTGAACATCGGCATCATCCCCACCATCGGCGACCGGCTGTATGGCGGGGTGTCGGTGCAGCTGAAGTTCAAGCTGTACGACGGTAAGTAATCAGGGCGTAAAAAAAGACAGACCGCGGTCTGTCTTTTTTTTGGGGAAGCGCAGCTTACTTGACGACTGCGGCTTCTTTGGTAGCATCGGCCTTGACAGCGGCATCGGCCTTCTTCGACGCAGCCTTTGCCTTGGCAGCTTTCTTTTCCTTGGCCGAGGTTTTGTGGGCAGCGGCGACGGCAGGGGCAGCATCCGGGCCGCCGGTGGCATCCTTGGCTTCGGCCTTGACGATCTTGCCAGCCGATTTGGTGCTGGCCTTGGTCACGTCCTTGGCTTCGACGGCAGTGGCGCCGGTAACGGTGGCGGCTTGCTTGGCATCGGCTTTCGCGACGGTAGCGGCCGGCGCCTGGGCGAAAGCGGAACCTGCAACGAGGGTGATGAACAGTGTGGAGAGTACTTTTTTCATGATGGGCATCCTTGGTGGTTGATCAGGTGGTTTGTTCTGTGCGACTGAGCCATTAACGGCCCGCTGCCGCCCCTGGTTGACGCCTTTACATCTGGTAACACTTGCGCGCTATCCACGCGCCAGCATCACCACCGCCGTGACCACCAGCAGCACGCAAAAACCGAGCCGCAATTTGACCGCTGGCAGCCGGTACGCCAGCGCCACGCCCCACGACACGCTGACCAGGCCACCGAGCGCCAGCGGCGCACCCACAGTCCAGTCGACGTTGCCCGCCTGCGCGTAGCTGGCCAGGGCCGTCACCGACGCCGGGATCACGAGTGCCAGCGCGATGCCCTGGGCCTGCGTCTGGCGCATGCCGAACAGGCTGACCAGTGCCGGCACGCTGACCAGGCCGCCGCCGATCGTGAACAGGCCGGACATCAAGCCGCTCAACACGCCCACACCGGGGACGAAGCGCATCGGCCACAGCGCCACCGAGTGCAGCGCCGGCCGCGCGCGGATCTGCCAGATGAAGTACACGGCCAGCGCAATCAGGAACAGGGCAAAGCTGCGCCGCAGCTGGTCGGCGCCGAGGCGCGCGGCAAAATGCGCTGCCAGCGCCGCCGCGCCGATCGACAACACGATCATCCACGCCAGCGCGCGGAAATCGACCGGCGTGCGCTGGTGATAGCGCCAGAAACCGACCAGCACATTCGGCAGGATCATCACCAGCGCGGTGCCCTGCGCCAGGTGCTGGTCCATGCCGTATAGACCGGCCAGAATCGGGATCGCAATCAGGCCGCCACCGATGCCGAGCAGGCCGCCGACTGCGCCGAGCAGCACGCCCAGGCCGAGGTTGATGGCAATGGCCGGCAGCAGCGTCAGCGCGATGCTCAATTGCCGTCCGCCGTCACGGCTTTGGCGTCGGCATAAGGATTCTTGCCCCCGTCCGCGATAAAGGTGTCGATGCGCGCCGTGAGCACCGGCAGCGGCACCGAACCGAGTTGCAGCACGGTGTCGTGGAAGGCGCGGATATCGAACTTCGGCCCCAGCGCCGCTTCCGCCTTCCGGCGCGCTTCGAGGATCGCCATCTGGCCCAGGTAGTACGACAGCGCCTGGCCCGGCCATGAAATATAGCGGTCTACTTCGGTTTCGATTTCATGATCGGACAGGGCGGTGTTGTCGTGCATGTAGGCCAGCGCCTGCTCGCGCGTCCAGCCCTGCGCATGGACGCCGGTGTCGACCACCAGGCGCGCCGCGCGCCAGGCCTGGTAACTGAGCATGCCGAAGGTTTCGTACGGGGTGGCGTAGATGTCCATCTCGACACCCAGGCGTTCGCAGTACAGCGCCCAGCCTTCGCCGTAGGCCGAAATATAGGCCTTGCGGAAGTTCGGCACATGCTTTTGTTCCGCCGCGATCGGCAACTGGAAGGCGTGGCCCGGCGCGGATTCGTGCAGCGTCAGCGCGGGCAGGCTGTAGAGCGCGCGCGCCGGCAGATTGTAGGTGTTGACGAGATACACGCCCGGCCCGCCGCGCGCGGCCGTGTAGAACGGCGCCTGGTCGGGCGGGACCGGGATGATGGCAAAGCGCTGGCGCGGCAGGTAGCCGAAATACCGGGCCGATTTGGCGTCGAATTTTTTCGCGGTCCAGGCCGCGCGCATCAGCAGCTCTTCCGGCGTTTTGGCATAGAACTGCGGGTCGGTGCGCAGAAAGGTCAGGAACGCGGGGAAGCTGCCCGTAAAGCCGGTCTGCTTGATGGTGGCATCCATCTCGGCGCGGATCTTGCCCATCTCGGACAAACCGGTCTGGTGGATCTGCGCGGGCGTGAGCGCCGTGGTCGTGAACTCGGTGATCTTCGACTGGTAGTAGGCCGCGCCGTCCGGCAGGCTGTACGCCGCCAGCGTGGTGCGCGCCTTCGGCATGTACTCGGTGCGCATGAAGGCCAGCGCCTTCACGTAGGCCGGCTGCACATACCTGGCAATCGCCTCGCGCCCGCGTGCGCGCAAAGCTTCCTGCTGCGCGGCCGGAATGGTCGCCGGCATGGCCTTGAACGGGTCGAAGAACACGGTCTCGTCCGGGGTGGCGGCCGTGGCCACCGGCACCAGCGCGGCATCGCGCCCGGTCAGCGTGACCTGCGGCGGCGTGAAGCCGCGCGCCAGCCCGGCACGCATATTGGCCAGGTTTTCGTCGAAATAGACCGGCAGTGCGGCCAGGCGCCTGAGGTAGTTTTCGTAGCCGGGAAGGTCCCTGAACGGGCGCCGCGCAATGTAATTCACATTGGTCCAGAACGCGCTGTCGGCGTTCACCGGCATTTCGTATTCACGAAAGCGCAGCGCGTCGACAAAGGCGGCGATCTGGGCGCGGTAGATGGCGTAGTCGACTTGCGCGGACGGCGACAGGCGCGCCGGATCGAGCGCGGCGAGCGACTTCATGATGCCCTGCCAGTACGCCAGGTGTTGCAGTTGCGTGGCGCTGTCTTCGTGTGGAAACGCCGGCCTGCCAGCGCGCGGTGACTCGTCGTCGCTGGCCAGGTCGTTGTCGACGCGCCAGCGCCACTCTTTTTCGTACAGTTTTTTAAATTGGGCATCGGTGGCGCTGGCGGCCGCCTGCACGGGTGCGGATAGCGTGGCAAGGGCGAAGGCGCTGGCCAGCATCAGTTGAACGGGCGCTTTCATCAACGCACCGGCTTGCTGATGGCCATGCCGGGTTTCCAGGTGGGCCGGGTCGCCCCGTTGGCCACCGCATACCCCAGGTTCAACGTGAACTGGGCCTGCTGCACCATGCCCGACAAATCCCACTCGGGCCTGTACTCGTCGCTCTCCTGGTGGTAATCCCTGGTGAAGGCGAGCATGCGCGCTTTTGCGCCGGCGGGATCTTTGTCGAATTCAAAATAGCCGTCGCCGGAGAACACCGCCGAACCGACGTTGAAGGCCGGGATGCCGGCCTTGGCAAAATTGAAGTGGTCGGCACGGAAGTAGGCGCCGCCCAGGTCCGGCACCGCGGGCGCCAGGCGCAGGCCCATCGCCTTGGCCACCTGTTGCGAGGTGGCATACAGAGTGCTGCGCTCGGCGCCGGCCACGCCAATGGCGCGCGTGGTGCCGACGAAATTGAGCGAGTCGAGGTTCAGATCGGCCACCGTTTTATCGAGCGGCCACAGGGGCGAACGCACGTAGCCGAGCGCGCCAATCAAACCCTGTTCTTCGGCGCAGGGCCAGAGGAAAATCTGGGTGCGTCTGGCCGGCTGCCTGACCGCCACCTGGGCCATTGCCAGCAGGGCGGCGGCGCCGGACGCGTTGTCGATGGCGCCGTTCCAGATATGGTCCGATTTGCCGTTGCCCGGATCGATGCCGAGGTGGTCCCAGTGCGCCGAATAGATGACAGCTTCGCTTTTCAAGGCCGGGTCGGTGCCCGGCACGATGCCGGCCACATTGAATTCTTCGATCTGGCGTACCTGGCTGTCGATGCTGGCGTTGACGCTGGCGTTCAGGGCCACCGGCTTGAAGCCGCGCACTTCGGCGGCGGCGCGCAGCTGGTCGAGGTCCTGACCGGCGCTGGTGAACAGGGTGCGCGCCATGTCTTCCGAGATCCAGCCCTGCAGCGCGTTGCCAGCGCCGGCGATGTGGAACTGCTCGCGCGAAAAGCTGTTTTGCGGAACCGACCACGGATACGAGGCGGACGCGGTGGTGTGGATCAGCAAAATGCCGGCCGCACCCTGGCGCACGGCTTCTTCGAATTTGTAGGTCCAGCGGCCCGGGTAGGTCAGCGACTTGCCGCCAAAGCGGTTCGGTTCGGCAGCGGTCGGCTGCGGGTCGTTGACCATTGCGATGATCAGCTTGCCCTTGACGTCGACCCCGGCAAAATCGTTCCACTTTTCGCCGTCGTCGACAATGCCGTAACCGACGAACACGATCGGCGCATCGAAGCGCGTCGCAGCCTGGCCATTGCCATTGCCGAATACCACATCGCGGCCCGGCACCGGCGCGAGCGTCTTGGCACCGGCTGAAAAGCGCAGGGCGCTGGTCGGCAGGGTGCTCTGGCCGAGCATGTTGATGGCCTGGCGATACTGGCCGCCATTGGCAGGCAGCAGCCCGATGGCCGCCGCCTGCGTTTCCAGGTAGCGCACGGCGAGGGCGCCGCCGCGCTGGCCGGTGCCGCGGCCTTCCAGCATGTCGTCGGCAAGAAAGGCGAGATGCGCGCGCAGGGGCGCCTCGGTGACGACGGGCAAACCAGCCGCAAAACTGGTGACGCTGGCAAGACTTGTCAATACGGCGAGGGCAGCCAGGCGCTGCGGGAACTGTGGTGACATGGTGACAAAACTTTCTTAGTCGAAACGAATCATGATGTTAGCATTTGAATCGTAAAATACGATTCGTTAATGAGGATATAATTGGTCGGAAAATGCATGTTACCTTCGGGCACATAAACCACCAATCGGTCTACCGCGCCAGTTTCAGCCATACATGGCATCGCGATAAACGGCAGCGAACAATTCCGACATGATGACAAACGACGCCGCCCGTGGTGCAGCTCTGCACCCGGACGCATCTCCGACCTCCACCCTCGAACAGCGCTTGCTCGCCCGAATCGACCTGCTCGAACGGGAAGCGGTGCAGATGCGTCAGGCGATGCGCGAGCGTGAACTGCTGGCGCAGGAGGCCGCGCGCTTGCGCGAAGCGAATGAACACCTGGTGATTGCCGCGCTCGCAGCGCAGGGCTTGCGCGAAGAGGCCGAAGCGACCAATCTGCGCCAGAACGAATTTCTGGCGATGCTGGCGCACGAACTGCGCAACCCGCTCGCGCCGATCGGCATGGCCGGCGCACTGCTGGCGCGGGCGCCGAACGCATCGGCCCAAATGCTGCAGATGACCAGTGTGGTCAAGCGCCAGGTCGAGCACATGTCGCACCTGCTCGACGACTTGCTCGATGCGGCGCGTATCAGCGGCGGAAAAATCACGCTGTCGCCGGCGCCGGTGTCCCTCGCCGACGTGCTGGCGCAAGCCATCGAAACCGTCATGCCGCGCATCGAGGAGCGCCATCAATCGCTGGTGGTCGACCTGCCGCCGGGGCCCGTTGTACTGGAGGCCGATGGCGTACGCCTGACCCAGGTGTTCACCAATTTGCTGGCCAATGCGTCGAAATATACGGGCGATCAGGGTGCGGTGCGCCTGGCCGTCGCGGTGGACGGCGCAGCGGCCACCATCACCGTTGCCGACAATGGCACGGGCATCGGCGCCGATGTGCTGCCGCATATCTTCGATCTGTTCACGCAGGGTCCGCGCTCGCTGGCGCGCTCGGAAGGCGGCCTCGGGGTCGGGCTGAACGTGGTCCACAACCTGGTCACCATGCACGGTGGCCAGGTCCATGCGCACAGCGATGGCATCGGCCGTGGCACCACCTTCACCGTGGAGTTGCCGGTGCTGCAGGCCGGCGTGGCGCCGTTGCCGGCACCGGCGCCGCTCAACGGTGCCGGCGCGGCTTGCGCGGTGCTGCTCATCGAGGACAATGTCGACGCCTGCGACACCTTGTGCCACCTGCTGAGGCTGGAGGGCCACACGGTCGCCACCGCCCACAATGGCGCGGACGGGCTGGCGCTGGCGCTGGCGGGCGATTTCGATGTCGTCATTTGCGACATCGGCTTGCCCGGTCTGGATGGCTATCAAGTCCTGGGCAGCTTGCGCAGTGCGGTGGACGGCGCCAGGCCGTATGCGATTGCGCTGTCGGGCTATTGCCAGGCGGACGATCGGGCGCGCGCGCTCGACGCGGGCTTCGACCAGTACCTGGTGAAACCGATCCAGCCCGATCTGCTGCTGACGGTGATCGGGTCCGAGCTGTGCCAGTGTCGACGCGCAATCACTAAGTAAGCAGCGCGCCCAGGCGCGCCACCGCTTCTTCGATGCGTTCGAATTTGGTGGCGTACGAAAAGCGCACGTGGCGCTGCGGCGCCGCAAAGCCGAAATCGTCGCCCGGCACGATCGCCACGCCGGTGTCAAGCAGCACCGCCATGCAGAAGGCCGTGCTGTCGTGCGCCAGCCGATGGTTCACGGCGCTGATATCGGCATACACATAAAACGCGCCGTCGGGCGTGACGGGAATCGAGAAGCCCAGTTCACGCAGGGCCGGCACGAGGTAATCGCGGCGGCGCTGGAATTCGCGCCGGCGTGCTTCGTACAGGGCCAGCGACTCTGGATGGAAGCATGCCAGCGCCGCGTGCTGCGCGATGGTCGACGGGCAGATGAACAGGTTCTGCGCGAGCTTTTCGAAGGTCGGCACCAGCTGGTCGGGCACCACCAGCCAGCCCAGGCGCCAGCCGGTCATGTTGAAGTATTTGGAAAAACTGTTGACCGTGATGACGTCCGGATCGACCTGCAGCGCGGATGAATGCGCGCCTTCGTAGTGCAGGCCCTGGTACAACTCGTCGACCACGGCAAAGCCGCCTTGCGCGCGCACGGCTGCCAGCATTTCCCGCAGTTGCGCAGCTGTCATCGAGGTGCCGGTGGGGTTCGATGGCGACGCGACGATGACGCCGCGCGTGCTGGCGTTCCAGCGATCGGTGATATGTGCGGCGGTGAGTTGGTAGCGGTCGCGCGCATGGGCTTCGACCAGCACCGGCTTGCCGCCAAAGGCCGTAACGAAATGGCGGTTGCACGGGTAGCACGGGTCGGGCATGAGCACTTCGTCGCCTTCCCCCACCAGCGCCGCGCAGGCCAGCAGCAGCCCGGCCGAGGCGCCGGCCGTGACGACGATGCGGCGCGGATCGATGGTCAAGCCACAGGTGGCCAGGTAGTGTTCGGCGATGGCGGCGCGCAGCGTGGCCAGGCCGAGCGCATCGGTGTACTGGGTGGCGCCCGCTTCGATGGCGGCAATGGCGGCCGCCGCCACGCGCGGCGCGGCCGTGAAATCGGGCTCGCCGACACTCATGCTGATCACGTCGACGCCGTCCTGGCGCAGGGCGGTGGCCGCTTTCACGACCTCCATCACGCGAAACGGTTCGATGGCGTGGACACGGCTGGCGAGGTGGTCGAGTGGGGACATGGCGGGCATGGAAGCGATGGACGCCAGTATCTTAACCGGGACGCAAAAAGCATGCAGGACGACGGGCATACGTCGTCGCATGCCGATCGCGGGTGATCGTGCTGGCGGGCGATGCCGCCGGCGCCCGGCATGGTTAGAGCGAGCTAATCAGCTTTGCGCCACATGACGTGGAATCGTTCGCGTAAGCATAGGCACGTCCCTGATGCCGCGCGCCGGCACCGTCGGGCTTGATCGGGTAGTTGCCCTTGCATTTGGGGCAGAATGTCATGTCGTCCGCAAGTGCCGCATCACGTCCCAGCACCCGCGTGCCCGATGAGGCAGAAATGACTGTACCGCCGTGGTCGGTCTTGTCGTTTAGTCGAACCACTTGGCGTCCTTCGTGCTTCATTGGGGTATCCTTTCAAGTTGGCGTCGGCAGACGTATTGATACATTTAAGTGTTCATCTGACGAACGCAGAACATCCAGTCCTGCTTACTTCCGACCGGGCGCTTCTGCCTCGATCAAATGCCACTTCAGCTCGCCACTCTGCAAAGGCAGCATCCAATCCTGCTTCACATTTGGGAATGGTTGCTCAGCGCGCAGCCATCGTTGCCGCCACGGTTGATTGACCGTCTGTTCGAGCGGGTGTCCAGGCGGTAGCCACGGCTGCCAGGTGCCGGTTATCGGGCAGGCCGCGTGGTCCTCGCAGACCATGGGCGGGTGCGGGCGTTCCACCTGGCGTGCCAGTGTGCGCACCGCACGTGGCTCTGCTGCGCCACCGTTGTTGTGCATCGTGAGGAGTCGTTGCCAGACCACGCGGGAAATATCGTCTTTTGTGATGCCGCCCGGATACCGCAGCGCTTCGAATGCTTCGCCTTTCTGGTACAGGCCCGGATGGATGGTGCCCAGGAATGCGCGCAGTTCCGCGCTTCCTGTCGTCGCGCTGGGTTGCCAGAAGCTTGCGACGGGCGCCGTCGGGCCATTGCTCGTTTCCTTGATCGGCAAAAAGGTGTAGGCAGCCTCGAGAAAGTACCGATCTTTTCGCGTTGACGCTTCGGTCGGCGCAGGCACGATGGGTTTTGGCGTGACCGCCATGGCTGCGGCCAGGAGACTGTCGCGCGTGCCGTCCCACGGCGGCAACGGCGCAGGCGGCAAGGGGAGGATTCTGTCGAGATTCGGAAAGCGGCGGTCGGGGTTGAAGCTGAGGGCGTCGGCAAGCATGGCGTAGCGTTCACTGCGTGCTTTATCCAGAAATGGAACGTAAACGTCTTTGGGCGCGTGGTTCGGGTGGCCAAACTCGACATACAAACTAATAGCTGACTTCTCGCTGCCGCCCTTGACTCCCTCGTGCATTGCCTGCATTACCCGAGCGAGTGTTTCTGCAGTGGCCATGCCTGTTTCGTCTCCCTTTGCATCTCTTGGGACGTCGTACATATATTGCAGTTCATCTGCGCCAGGCCCGAACCCTTGCGCAAGCGCACATTCAAACATCTTGATTGCCACAGGTATGTTCCCCCAGTAGCCTTCTTTCAAACCGTCCGCACCTGCGTCGATCTTTTCACCCAAAAACGCCATCGAATGAGGATTGCCCATCTCTGCTGCTCGTTGAAATAGTGCATATGCATCCCCGGAACCACCGAATATACCCGTCCCGTTCAACTGGTAAGTTCCCATTCTGTCGTATGCCGCCGGAATGCCAAGGTCCATGGCTTGCGACACCAATGTCACCGCTTCCTTCGTGCCGTTCGGTGGATCACGTCCTTCGACGTAGAGGCTGGCCAGATTGAGCATGGCCTTCCAGTGATGACGGTCTGCCGCCTGACGGGTTAACCGGACGACTTTTTTGTAATCGAGGTCGTCATCGTAAACCAACGGATCTTCCAGGGCGCGCGCTTCCAGAAACCAGTCATTCGCCTGGGCATCAATCGGCGGCGTCTTCAGCGCTTCAATTTGACAGGTGAACGATGCAACATGCGGATTGAAATCAGGCAGTGCCTGGAGATTGGGCGGAAATTGAGTCGCGTCCATTTTGCACCCTGAAATGAAAAACGAAATGGAAATAGCGAAGGAATGGATCCAATTCTTCGGTGCGATTCCTGATAAAGGACACATGTTTATCCAAGCCGAAGTACTGAGCTGGGGGAGTCGTCCAGTGGGACGTTAAAACGACGCCTTGACTTCTTTTGCTGGTCGGTCGACTGCGATTTTTGTGCTTTTTTGTTGTCCTCCATCAATTGAATCCAGTTGGGCTGCCGTGCCGGTTCTTGTTTTCGGCGAACATTGCACCCAACCGGTGGCGGCGCAACGCACTTCATCAATATGGACGGTTTCCGTGCGCAAGGACGAATCGGTACGCATAAGTTTCAAAGCCCCCTTGATTAGTTCCGTTTTGGCGCTTCTGCCTCGATCAAATGCCACTTCAGCTCGCCAATCTGCAATGGCAGCATCCAATCCTGCTTCACATTTGGGAAGGGCTGGTCAGCGCGCAGCCATCGTTGCCGCCACGGTTGATTGACCGTCTGTTCGAGCGGGTGTCCTGGCGGTAGCCACGGTTGCCAGGTGCCGGTTATCGGGCAGACGGCGTGGTCGTCGCAGACCATGGGCGGGTGCGGGCGTTCCACCTGGCGTGCCAGCGTGCGCACCGCGCGCGGCTCTGCTGCGCCATCGTTGTTGTGCACAGTGAGGAGTCGTTGCCAGACCACGCGGGAAATATCGTCTTTTGTGATGCCGCCCGGATACCGCAGCGCTTCAAATGCTTCACCTTTCTGGTACAGGCCCGGATGGATGGTGCCCAGGAATGCGCGCAGTTCCGCGCTTCCTGTAGTCGCGGTGGGTTGCCAGAAGCTTGCGACGGGCGCCGTCGGGCCATTGCTCGTTTCCTTGGTTGGCAAGAAAGTGTAGGCAGCCTCAAGAAAGTACCGACCTTTTCGCGTTGACGCTTCGGTGGGCGCCGGCACGATGGGCTTTGGTGTGACCGCCATGGCTGCGGCCAGGAGACTGTCGCGCGTTCCGTCCCATGGCGGCAACGGCGCAGGCGGCAAGGGGAGGATTCTGTCGAGATTCGGAAAGCGGCGGTCGGGGTTGAAGCTGAGGGCGTCGGCAAGCATGGCGTAGCGTTCACTGCGTGCTTTATCCAGGAATGGAACGTAGACATATTGGGGCGCGTGGTTCGGGTTGCCAAACTCGACAAACAAACTGATTGCTGACATCTTGCTGCCGCTTTTAACTCCCTCGTGCATTGCGCGCATTACTCGAGCTAGTGTCTCGGGAGTGGCCATGCCTGTTTCGTCTCCCTTCGAATCTCTTGGGACGTTGTACATATATTGAAGTTCATCTGCGCCAGGCCCAAACCCCTGCGCAAGCGCACATTCAAACATTTTGATTGCCACAGGTATGTTCCCCCAGTAGCCTTCTTTCAAACCGTCCGCACCTGCGTCGATCTTTTCACCCAAAAACGCCATCGAATGAGCATTGCCCATCTCTGCCGCTCGTTGAAAGAGTGCATATGCATCGCCGGAACCACCGAATACACCCGTCCCGTTCAGCTGGTAAGTTCCCATTCTGTCGTATGCAGCCGGAATGCCAAGGTCCATGGCTTGCGACACCAATGTCACCGCTTCCTTAGTCCCGTTCGGTGGATCACGTCCCTCGACGTAGAGGCTGGCCAGATTGAGCATTGCCTTCCAGTGATGACGGTCTGCCGCCTGGCGGGTTAACCGGACGACCTTTTTGTAATCGAGGTCGTCATCGTAAACCAACGGATCTTCAAGCGCGCGCGCTTCCAGAAACCAGTCATTCGCCTGGGCATCAATCGGCGGTGTCTTCAGCGCTTCAAATTGACAGGTGAACGATGCAACATGCGGATTAAAATCAGGCAGTGCCTGGAGATGGGGAGGAAGTTGAGTCGCGTCCATTTTGCACCCTGATATGAAAAATGAGATGGATATAGCGAAGGAATTGCACCAATTCTTTGGTGCGGTGCTTGGCAAACGAAACATATTTATCCTAGTCGCAGTACTGAGCTGCGGGCGTCGTCCAATGGGACGATAAATCCACTCATTAATTTCTGTAGCGGCTCTTTCGATTTCGATTTTTGCGCTTTCTTGTTGTCATCCATCAGCTGAATCCAGTTGCGCTGGGTATCCTTTATTTCCAGCGTAGAACAGTTCCCCCCGTCATGTTTGCCGCCGGTGAGCTGCCACCAGATAGCCTTTCTCAACGGCCCCGCCTGTCGAGGATCGTTGGTGGCGATGTTGATTTCGCTGTCGACGACCATGCTGCGCTGGTTCAGATTGGCGCTGCCCAGCGTAAAAAAGCTGTCGTCAACCAGCATTAATTTGGAATGAATATAAATTTCACGATAGCGCCATTGGCGCGATGCCTGGTCGAATTCGCCGGAATTCAGAACCGCGACACACAGTTGCAGTCCGTACGTTTTTTCAAGTTCTTCAATCGTCGGCTTGTCAATTTTGTTCGCATCTTCAACGACAGGCGCAACCACGGGCGCATTCGCGCGCCTGTCGACAGCATCACCAAACGACGATTGTCTGGCGAGACGGGCCTTCAACGCGGCTTCCTTGTTGGCCTGATCGATCAGCGCAACCTGACCTTTCAATCCAGCCTGTTGGCCCAGGGTTGCAAGGGTGTCGTAAGTGCGCGGTATCATCGGCGCCATTTCTGGCACCGGAATGACGATGAACACGTACAGCATCGGCAAGTCTTCCCTGGTTTTGCCGATTTTTGCGCAGTTGCGGTTCCAGCCGGCGATCACCTTCTTGCGCACGGCCAGCAAGTGGTCAGCCCATTCCTTGTACTGAAAATACTGGTTCTCGATGTAGAGATAGCCAGTGCCGGCCGCGGCCACCCGCGTTGCATTGAAGTAGATATCCTTGATCGTCACGTCGTTTTCTTCCGGCTGGGTTCTGACGATCTGCACGGACGAATGACTGTTGTCGGCTTTCCTGAGCAAAGCGGGCGGCGGCGATGTGCAGGAAAACAAAGCACCGGATGCTGCGCCTCCCGCACGTTGCCAGGCGCGCTCGAAATTTTCGTGAAGAGGAATGAGCGCCTGGCCGCCGTCGATGCGGCAGGCGTAGTCGCGATAAGGCTTCATGGACGCGAAGTCGAACCTCCCGTCTACGCCCTGGGTTTGTTCTCCTGTCGTGAGGGCGCCGCCATCCTCCCGCAGAGAATCTTCGACACAATGCGAGGCCGTGTCCCAGTAGTTGGTGACCGAATTGAGACCCATGACGTAGCCCACCGCTTTGCTGCCGCCTTCGTAGGCGAAATCGATCAGGACCGGCTTTTGATGGTGCGTACCCGCAAACACCATACCGGCATGCTCGACGATGGCGGGTGCCTGCTTTTCATGCCCCAGTGTCTTCTGAATCTCCGCGGGATCGCCACCGCGCGTGCGAATTTCAATGCCACGCAGCCAGCCTTTGAACGCGTAGTAAAACCAGCTATGGCAATATTCCTCGCGCGCCATGGCGATTATTTTTTCACCGGCAAGATTCCATTCTTTCTTGTGGCGCCGCTCGCGCGCGTGTTCCCGCAGCATGTCGATGCTGCGGTGTGCATGAATTTGGCTCGCGTCCACTTCGCTACCGGGGCCGCGCCACGGGTTTGTTCCATGGGTGTAGCCAGGCATGTTCTTTTGTACCTTGCCGCCGCTATAGCTGTACCAGCACAGGAGGCGCACTTTCACGCCCCGTCTTGCAGCGGCAATCAGCAGGTCGCCATAGGTATCCGAACGAGGCCACACACTGCCGTTTCGATTCAATTCCATGCCGGGATCGAAACCCCAGAGCACAAGGTCAATGCTTTCGCTGGCGTCCTGAATATCTTTGGCGATTGCGGAAAAGCCTGCCTGCCCGCAGATATACATGGTCAGGCTGTTGTTATGTGTGATGGGATGGGAAGCGCTGCCTTTCTGGTTTTTGTTTTCGGCGAACCACTGCACCCGGCCGGTGGCGGCGCAACGCACTTCATCGATGTGGACGGTTTCCGTGCGCAAGTACGAATCGGTACCCATACAAGCCCTTTAACAAGTTGTTGGCGTTATGTGTAAATGCGGCCTTCCGGCGAGCCGTCGAATGCGCGCTCACCCTGGTTGGACAGGGTCTGCTCCTGATGCAGCGCCTTGTTGGCAGGGTCGAAGTTGGGCCAGGCCTTCAGGTCGAACTTTTCGCCGTTCGCCAATTCGACGGTGTACGCCGGCGTGCCGGGTTGATGATCGATTGTCAGCCCACCGAGGTCGTCGGTTATTCCCTCGCCATGCGGACTGCCATTTTTGAACACGATGTAGGGCACATGTGCGAATGGCCGTCCGTCGTCCGGATTGGCCTGCAGCGTGAATGCAAGTTGATTTTTCTCTTCGACTTTGTTTGGCGCCGGTGGCGCCGGCTGCGGCTTGTTCTTGGGCGCCAGCGTTTCGAGGTTTCCATGAAACAGAACTGGCCTGGAGGTGAAGAACTGCACCAGGTCGCTGATTTCGAGCATGCAATCTGCACCATGCAGCCGTACCCCTTTTTTGCCGCGCAAGTCGATCCAGTCGGTTTGACTGATCAGCGACAGCACCTTGTTGGCAATGATCTGGATGTCGTCGTCGTGGGCTTGCACCGTGATTTTGCCGGCGGCCGCAACGAGTCTCATGCCGGCTTTGTGTACGAACAGCCGAAAGGTCTGCTTGATGCTGGCAAACACGCTGTCGCCGGCAGCGATCGACAGGTTGCGCCCGGTCGTCAGCGCAGTGTGCTCGTCGCTGGCGATGTGGGTCGATTGTGCTGTGGTGGTCTCGATGCCAGCCGGACTGGCGAGGACCAGGTGCGCTTGTGCCAGCTCGGGGAACTCGTTGCCGCTGCCGCGCACCGCGTTGTACTGCGCCTTGAGGACATCGGCCACGGTATGTTGCTGGCCGGTTTCCTGCGCCAGGCCCTGTAGTGCGGCAGTGGCCTGGGCATCGTGCAGCGTATGTGCCGCATCTAGGCGCCGGATGGACTCTGCCATGTCCTTGATCGGTCCGCTCGCTGTCTGCCTCGCCTCGGTCGTGATCAGCATACCCTTGGCGGCGCGCGCCACCCCGTGGCCGTCGGTGCGCAATTCAAAACCTTCGCCGCGCGCATCCTTGCGCCCGGCGTTATCCTCAATGCGCGTGATATGCCCCAGCGACAACTGGCTGCACTGATGATCGCTTTTCAGCTGGGCCTGAATTTTTCCTTGCGTATCGTCCAGAATGAGGTGATTTCCACGCGTCCCGCCGCCCATTTCCCGGCTGCGCAAACCTGCCAGCGGCGCCTGCGCCGGCAGCGCCCACGGCGGCATGTGCAGGCCGTTGTAGACCGCACCCAGTATCAAGGGGTGATCGATATTTCCATCCGGGTAGACAACAGTGACTTCCTCGCCCACCCGCGGCAAGCGAATCTGGCCGAACTGATGTCCAGCCGCCGGCGCCATCACACGAATCCACGGCGAACTGTTTTCGTCATACTGCCCCATCCGATCCCAGTGCATCTGGATCTTGACCCGGCCGTAACTGTCCGTATGAATTTCGCTGCCAGCAGGCCCGACGACAATTGCCGTCTGCAGGCCAGGATTGACGCAGGCTTTGCTGTTGTAGCCGCGACCGGGGCGCCAGCGTATCCTGCTGCGAACGCAGGTGAACGTATTTTTGTAGTGCGACGGCGCGCCGGGTCCTGCCTGGTAATTGTTGCTGGCCTCGTGCCGCGCATCGAGAATCAGGTATTCGCGCCTGCCGATGCTGGCACGCGGTTCGGGATCGTATTCCATCGAGCGTGGCTCGGCGCTGAAATGGCCGCCGAGTTTAAAAACGCGGCCGGGCTGCACCGTGCGATCGTTGCCGGCAGCCTCGAAATACTGTGTCGCCTTGTCCAGCTCCACCATGCGTTTCTGCGCCAGCTGTTCACCCTGGCTGGGCAGGCGAAAGCCATATTCGCCCATGTTTTCGTAGACTTCGTAGGGGTAGAAATCGCCTTGCTCGTTGCCGGACTCCCAGCTGGCGCGCTGGGTGGTGGGGTTTTTATAGTCGAAGCTGGCCAGCGTCGTGGTCCCGGAACCGAGCTGGCGCACGGCCGACCAGGCGTGAATACCGTCATCCTCGTTCGCGCCACTCTCTGCGCGAAAGGGGATCACCTCCGCGTCGTCGTAGCGGGTCGCATCGATGGGTTCCGCCAGCAGGCTCGAGTCCGACAGCATCAAGGTGTGGCCATCGAAACGGTGTTCGTACCAGTAGTGCAGCCCGAGCGCTTCCCAGCGGCGGTGCAGGTGGTTGAAGTCGGTTTCATTGTGCTGGTTGGCGACCGTCAGGCGGGGATCGCTTTCAAAGATGTGCATGTGCCAGTCGGCCTGGCGGAAATGCTTCAGCGTTTCCTCCGTAATCTCGCGCACGCTTTTGCCGTGGAAGGACACGTTATTTATCCGCAGCCGGGTGAACGCCATCCATGGTTCGAGGATCATCTCGTAGAACGCGAAGCCGCCGTCGGTGCGCACAAAGCGAAATTCTGTGACGTAGCCGTTGAAATAGCGCAACGACCCATCCGAGCGGACCAGGGAGATGACGACCATCCGGCCCATCAGCATTTTCAGGGGGATGTGCGCCTCCTTGGACAGGACTTCGACCTCGAAGCGAAAGCCACGTGACAATTCTTCGTGCGCGAGAATGCGGTTGGCAAGCAGCGCGTCAGGCGGACCATTCCTGAATGGGAAATCGAGGCGTAGCAGCCGGTTGTGTTGGGCGTCGGCGCCGAATGCGGTGCGCGCTGCACCGGCCGCGATGGCCTGGATATTTTTCAACATAGCCTCCCCGGCCGCATGGCCTGTGTTAACGCAAGGGAACCGTGCGCAGCAATGAAGGTAACGCGCAGTGCTGGCCAAATGCTTGATCTCGATCAATCGCGAATTTGTTCGCGGAAATAACAACAGCGGCTCTTGAAGCTTGATGTAGCGCAAACGAATGACGAGCCGCGTATCTAAAGTTCGTTTACAAATTTTCTCCACACATCACGACGCGAAGGCAGGGAGCCATGGGCAAGCAAGGTCCTGGAAATGGCGCTGCACGCAGCGCTGCTGCGACCAGTTCGGTGGTAGCGCATGGCATTCCAGGCGCTCACGATGCCATCGACATCGGTCATGCGATCGACTGCAGCCACATTGAAACGCTTCGCGACAAACCATATCCGTGCCAGTTCACTAGCCAGGGGGCGTTCGATGCGTGGCGCAATGCGCTGGCAGATACCGATATCTCGACCAGTTGGTCAGCATCGCAAACGTCGTCGCAGGACATTGGCGACGAGCTCATGCGCCAGTTTGATGCAATGGATTTGCCGTCATACTTTCCGGAAGCGGCGCCAGGGACCGTGCTGGCCGAGCAGCAAATGCTCGCCAGCACGATCAGCAGCAACCTGAAATATCACCTGAGCAAAGGAACGGTCATTCAGCCCACGCCTTCCCTTGAAGCCTTGCTGATCCATTCCGATGTCGATTTGAACGTACCAATGAGCATGGTCGTTTTGCCCTATCCCGCGCAATACCTGCACTTTCGTTCGGTAGCAAGCGAACATCTGAAGTTGCCGGGGTCAACCCATCCCGGCCACGTTTTCGACGGTGTGTTCTGTTTCTTTACGCCTCGGCCAACGATGGGAAAAGGCAGCATTGGTAAAGAGGCGGAAGGCTGGATACTCGAGCTGATCTTCGCCTGCAAGCGTCACGGACAATTCACTGGCCATGTTCTGATGCATGGCAAGACCGATCGCGGCGCAACGACGGTGGCAAGCTGGTTGGATCAGGTGCTTCGATCCGAGCGCCAACATTGATCCACGCGGATCGCCTGTCTGGCGATGTTCCT
The DNA here is from genome assembly GCF_036688685.1 of Massilia sp. S19_KUP03_FR1. Taxonomy (NCBI): domain Bacteria; kingdom Pseudomonadati; phylum Pseudomonadota; class Betaproteobacteria; order Burkholderiales; family Oxalobacteraceae; genus Massilia; species Massilia sp. S19_KUP03_FR1. Next base: position 143,670 of record NZ_JAQQPS010000010.1, read on the forward strand.
GCGCCGAAGCCATACCGGGTTGGTGCGCTGGCATGACACGCTCAAAAAAAAGCCGGCGGTGTCAGCGCCGGCCCCGGTTTCCCGTCTAAAAATTACTGGTGCGAATGGTGGGTCGCAGTCAGGCGGCGCATCAGCGGCAAGGCAGCCAGCGCGATGAAGGTGCAGACGATGGCGGCAATGCCCAGCTTGTTGAACAGGCTGGTGTAGATCGGCAAGGTCAGTAGCGGGTCGGTCAGGTCTCTCGGAATGCTGGCCAGGTTCGCCACCACCCCGCCCAGGTACTGCGAAATGCCAACTGCAACGAAGTAGGCGCCCATCATGAAGCCGCCCATGCGCGCCGGCACGTAGCGCGCGATCATCGCCAGGCCCAGGCCTGACACCAGCAGTTCGCCCAGCGAATACAGGCCGTAGCCGGCAATCATGATCCACGACGAGGTCAAGCCGTTGACGGCAAAGCTGCCGGCCGCGCCATACGCGAAGAAGCCGGCCGCGACGACCGCAAAGCCCACGGCAAACTTGGCGGCGATCGACAGGTCGCGCCCGGCGCGTCCGGCCACCGTGTAGGTCCAGGCCAGCACCGGCGACAGGACCATGATCCAGATCGCGTTGAGTGCCTGGAACTGGGCCGGCGACCAGGTGAACAGGTGGGTGCCCATCAAGTTGAAGTTGAGGTCGACATTGCGCAGCGCGAAGAGTGACAGCGAGGTCGACATCTGCTGGTAAAAAATGAAGAAGAACACGGTCTGGAGCGTCAGGACCAGCGCCGCGGTCAGGCCGGCGCGTTCGCTCGGTTCGCTCATCTTGATCAGGTAAGCGAAGATGCCCAGCACGACGACGCCGGCCAGATAAACGAATGCTTTGGCCAGCGCCTGGTATTGCAGGATCACGGCCGACAGCGCGATGGCCAACAGGCCACCGGCCAGCACCATCGCCAGTTTGCCGACGTTCAGCGGCAACTGGTCGGGCAGGGAACCGATGTGGTCGATGGTCTTGCGCATGAGCATCAGGTTCAGCAAGCCGAGCACGAGGCCGACGGAACAGACCGCAAATGCCGCGTGCCAGCCGAGGCCGTCGCCGTAGGTGGCGTTCACGTAATCCTTGATCCACGGCGTGGCCAGCATCGAAACGGTCGAGCCGACGTTGACCGCCATGTAATAGATGGTGAAGGCGCTGTCGATTTTTGAATCGTCGCCTTCGTAGATTTTACGGACCAGGTTGGCGGTGTTCGGCTTGAACAGGCCATTTCCGACCACGATCACGCCCAGCGACGAAAACAAAAACCAGGTGCTGTCGGTCGGCACCGCCATCAGCGCGTAGCCGACGCTGAGGATCATCGCGCCCAAGTACATGCAGCGCTTGGTGCCGAGCACCTTGTCGCCGATCCAGCCGCCGATGGCGGGCGCCACATAGATCAGTGCAGCGGCGGCGCCCCACACCAGGTTGGCGCGGCTGTCTTCGAAGCCGAGTCGCTCGACCATGAAATAAATGATCAGCGCCTGCATGCCGTAGTAGCCGAAGCGTTCCCACAGTTCGATCAGTGCGACCGTGGTGAACGAGCGCGTTTGCGTGACGGCTGGTATTGTTTCCGTTTTCAAAATCTCTCCCTGGTATGGATGGCGTGCCACGTCAATATGCTCGTGGCATAGCGGCAAGGCATGGATCCTACCCGCTGGGCCAGCAACATGCAATCGCGTTGCATGCCCTTTTTGTCCCGGGGTGCGCGATTGTTTCTCGCATGTTTCAGCGCGCTTTTTCGATTGTTTTTCCGTGCAGTCTGTTGTAGTTTTAATCTTGTAAACACAAGCGCAAAACAAGGAGAACGACATGGCTTACGTGGATGGCTTCGTGGTGGCGGTACGGCGCGACAAACTGGATGCCTATAAAGAACTGTCGCGCCTGGGCGGCACGGTCTGGCGCGAGCATGGCGCGCTGTCGTTTGTCGAGTGCGTGGAGGACGACGTCGAGCCCGGCAAGCTGACCTCGTTCCCGCAGGCGGTCAAGCTGGAAGAAGGGGAAGTTTGCGTGTTTTCCTGGATCACCTACGCCTCGCGCGCCGAGCGCGACGCAATCACCGAAAAAGTGATGAAAGACCCGCGCCTGGCCAGCATGATGGACCCCGAAACGCTGCCGTTCGACGGCAAGCGCATGATTTACGGCGGCTTCGACATGATCGTCGAGATGTAAGCATTCTCGCTTACATCAAAATTGTTCGTCCGGCAGCAGATAGCGCCACTGTCCAACTGGCAAATCGCCCAGCTTGACCTTGCCGATTCGCACGCGTTTCAGGCCCAGTACTTTCAGCCCAACCATATCGCACATGCGGCGGATCTGGCGCTTCTTTCCTTCGCGCAAGGTGAAACTCAGCTGGTCTTCATTTTGCCAGCGCACCTTGGCCGGGAGCAGGGCCTTGCCGTCCATCCACAGGCCGTGGTTCAGCTTGCGCAACTCGGTCTCCGGGAGTTTTTCGCCCTTGGTGTATTGCACGCGCACCAGGTATTCCTTGTCGACTGACGTGGTTTCGCCGATCAGGTGCTTGGCCACGCGGCCATCCTGGGTCAGGATCAAGAGGCCGACCGAATCGATATCCAGCCGGCCGGCCGGCACCAGGCTGCGCAGCTGGGTGGGGTGGAATTGCTCCGGCGACGGATCGTCCGGCCAGCGGTTTTCCGGTTTGATCAAGGCCACCGCCGGGGTGTAGCCATCCTCGGCCTGGCCGCTGACGTAACCCATCGGCTTGTTGATCAGTACTGTAACGCGCTTCGATTGTTCGGCCGCGGCCTGGCGCTCCACGGTCACGCGCTGCGACGGCAGGATCTTGGTGCCCAGTTCGGAGATGACGTTGCCATCAACCCGGACCCAGCCGCGGGCAATCCATTCGTCGGCTTCGCGGCGCGAGCACAGGCCCAGTTCAGACATCCGTTTGGACAGGCGCAGGGGTTCGTTCGATTCGGTGGTCATGGTTGTTCTTTATGCTTTAAGTGCTTCTAATAAATCGGTTTCCAGCTGCACCTGCTTGCGTGCATTGTTCAGGACGGCGCCGTCGACCAGGAACACGTCTTCCACGCGTTCGCCCAGGGTCATCACCTTGGCCGTGTGCAGGTTGATGCGGTAGCGCGCCAGCACGCTGGCAATCGCGTACAGCAGGCCGGCGCGGTCGTGCGCGGCGATCGACAACAAGTGAAACTGGCCGCGCTCGTCCGGGCGCAGGTCGACCGTCGGCGTGATCGGGAACGAGCGTCCCAGGCGCGACAGGCGCCCGCGCGACGGCGCCGGCAGCGCGTCCTGGCTGGTCAGCACGGCCGTCAGTTCGTGCTCGATCAGGCTGATGATGTCGCGGTAATTGCTGGCGAAGTTTTGCTCGGTCACGACGAAGGTGTCGAGCGCGTAGCCGCCCTTGGTGGTGTGGATCTTGGCATCGAGGATGCTGAAATTCTTGCGGTCGAAATAGCTGCAGATGCGCGCGAACAGGTCGCTCTGGTCGCGCGTGTAGACAGCCACCTGCAGGCCGGCGCCAATCGGCGCCAGGCGGCATTTCACCACCGGCTTGTCGCTCTCTAACTTGTCGTACAGCGAACGGGTTTGCCAGGCGATGTCGGAGGCGTCGTGGCGCAGGAAATAAGCGACGTCGAGTTGCGACCAGAATTGCTCATGCGCATTTGCCGGCAGGCCGAACAGGCGCAAGGTGGCCAGCGCTTCCTGCTGGCGCGCGCGCAGTTCGCGGTCGGCAGAGTGCGGTTCACCGCCGAGCACGCGCAGACTCATGCGGTACAGGTCTTCCAGCAGCTTGGCTTTCCAGCCATTCCACACCTTCGGGCTGGTGCCGCGGATGTCGGCCACCGTCAGCAGATACAGCGCCGTCAGATGGCGCTCGTCCTTGACCACGTTCGAGAACGCGGCGATGACGTCCGGGTCGGATAAATCCTGCTTTTGCGCCACCGTCGACATGGTCAGATGCTGCTCGACCAGGAAACAGACCAGTTCGGTGTCTTCCGCGCGCATGCCGTGGTCGACGCAAAATTCGCGCGCATCGGCCACGCCCAGTTGCGAATGGTCGCCGCCACGGCCCTTGGCAATATCATGAAACAGCGCGGCCACGTACAGCAGCCAGCGGTCGCGGAAGTTGGCAATGAGCTGGCTGCAGAACGGGTATTCGTGCGCGTGTTCGGTCATCGTGAAACGGCGCATGTTGCGCACCACCATCATGATGTGCTGGTCGACCGTGTACACGTGAAACAGGTCGTGCTGCATCTGGCCAATGATGCGGCGGAAGTTCGGCAGGTAGCGCCCCAGCACGCCCATGTCGTTCATGCGCCGCAGCGCGTGCACCAGGCCGGTCGGCGCCTGCAATATCGCCAGGAAATTGGCGCGGTTGACCGGGTCGACACGGAATTTGGCGTCGATGCGCGTGCGCGCGTGCCACAGCGCGCGCATGGTGCGCGCCGTCATGCCGGTGATCTCCGGGTGCTGCGTCATGAGCACAAAAATTTCGAGAATTGCCGACGGCTTGTATTCGAAGGTGTTGTCGTTCTTGACGTCGATCAGGCCGTGCACATTGTTGAAGCGCTCGTTGATCGGCGTGGCCACGCGCGGCTGCGGAAACAGTTGCGCTTCGATGTTCTGCAGCAAGATGGTGTTCAGTTGCGTGACCGTCTTGGCAGCCCAGTAGTAGCGTTGCATCAGCAGTTCGCTGGCGCGACGCGCTTCCGGGCCGGTACCCGAGGCCACCAGGCCGAAGGTCTCGGCAATGGCCGTCTGCACGTCGAACACCAGCCGGTCTTCGCGCCGGTTGGTGTGCAGGTGCAGGCGGATGCGGATGTCCTTGAAGGCGCTTTCCTTTTCCATCAGCTGGCGCGCTTCGGTGCGTGTGATCAGCCCGCGCGTGGCCAGCTGGCTCCACGAATCGGCCAGGCCGGCCGCCTTGGCCACCCACAGGATCACCTGCAAATCGCGCAGGCCACCCGGGCTTTCCTTGGTATTCGGTTCCAGCGAGAAGGCCGTGTCTTCGTATTTCACGTGGCGCAGGCGCATCTCGGCGGTCTTGGCCTGGAAGAACGCTTGCGGGTCCATCGCGTCGCGGTAGCGCCTTTGCAGCTGGGCGAACAGGGCCGCGTCGCCGTCGACCAGGCGCGCTTCCAGCAAGCTGGTCTGCACGGTGATGTCGGCCGCGGACTCACTCATGCACTCCTCGACGGTGCGGATTGAGTGGCCAATTTCCAGGCCCAGGTCCCACAGCAATTGCACCAGCTGCTCGAGCTGGCCTTGCAGCGCAGCGTCGGCCGGCTTGCCCAGCAGGATCAGCAAGTCGACATCGGAGGCGGGAAACAGTTCCCCGCGTCCATAGCCGCCCACGCCGACCAGTGCCGTGTTGGCCGGTAGCCCGGCCTGGCGCCAGGCAGTCGTGAGTACGCCGTCCACGACGTGGCGCAAGGCGCGCAGCAGCTTTTCCGGCTTGCCGTGCGCGCGGAATTCGGCAATCGCGGCTTGCCGTTCGGTTTTCAGACGTTGGCGTAACTGGGCGCGGTCGGCGAGGGCGGCAACTAGCATGTCAGGCCGGTACGGAATCGGCCTGGGCCAGCAGTTGGGCCACGATGGCCGGTGGTGGCGGGGTCCCGGCCGACGTGGTCAGCACTTCGAAGCCGGTCTCGGTGACCAGGATCATGTGTTCCCACTGGGCCGACAGGCTGCGGTCCTTGGTTTTGATGGTCCAGCCGTCCGGCATGGCGCGAATTTCGCGGCGGCCGGCGTTGATCATCGGCTCGATCGTGAAAATCATGCCGGCTTTCAGTTCTTCCAGCGTGCCCGGTTTGCCGTAGTGCAGCACTTGCGGCTCTTCGTGGAACACCGTGCCGATGCCATGGCCGCAGAATTCGCGCACCACGCTGTAGCCGGCTTTTTCGGCGTGCTGCTGGATCACGTGACCGATATCGCCCAAATGCGCGCCCGGTTTTACTTTGGCGATGCCCAGCCACATGCATTCATAGGTGACTTCGGCCAGCCGTTTGGCAAGAATCGACGGCTCGCCGATAAAAAACATGCGGCTGTTGTCGCCATGGTAGCCGTCCTTGGTGATGACGGTGATGTCGAGGTTGACCACGTCGCCGTTTTTCAGGACCTTGTCGCCTGGAATGCCGTGGCAAATGACGTCGTTGACCGAGGTGCAGATGGCTTTCGGGTAGGGCGTGTAGCCGGGCGGGCAATAGTTCAGCGGGGCCGGGATGGTGCCTTGCACATTAAGCATGTATTCGTGGCACAGACGGTCGAGTTCGCCGGTGGTGACGCCGGGTTTCACGAAGGGCGTGATGTAGTCGAGCACTTCGGCGCCCAGGCGGCCGGCAATGCGCATGCCGGCGATGTCTTCTGGGGTTTTGATGGAGATGTTGGACATGGGAGCGATCGGTTAGTTCGGGGAGGCAGGCCAGGGCTTGCGCGGGCCTTGCATATATGGCGCCATTATAAAGGATGATGATCCGGGACAGCGCCACTTGAAATATCTGGCAAAACCAGCTAGAATCGCAGGTTGTTCGAATCTACTTTTGAGCAGCTCGGTACAAGCCGATCATTTAATTTTGAAATCGCGAATGCGGTCGACAAGGGTGCCTCGCAGGAAACTGCAGGTAACTGACCGTATTCAAGACCCAACCCTGGAGAATTACCATGTCCGTCACAATGCGCGAAATGCTGGAAGCCGGTGTCCACTTCGGTCACCAAACCCGTTTCTGGAACCCTAAGATGGCCCCGTTCATCTTCGGTCACCGCAACAAAATCCACATCATCAACCTCGAAAAAACGATGACGATGTACCAGGAAGCCATGAAAACCATCAAGCAGATCTCCGCTCAGCGCGGCACGATCCTGATGGTTGGCACCAAGCGCCAGGCCCGCGACATCATCGCTGCCGAAGCTGCGCGTGCTGGCGTTCCTTACGTCGATCAACGCTGGTTGGGCGGCATGCTGACCAACTTCAAAACGATCAAAACGTCGATCAAGCGCCTGAAAGACATGGAAGCCCAGATCGAAGACGGTTCGGTTGCTAACCTGTCGAAAAAAGAAGGCCTGATGTTTGAGCGCGAAATGGTCAAGCTGCAAAAGTCCATCGGCGGCATCAAGGATATGGGCGGCGTTCCTGACGCAATCTTCGTCGTCGACGTCGGCTACCACAAAGGTGCGATCACCGAAGCCGGCAAGCTGGGCATCCCGGTCATCGGCATCGTCGACACCAACCACTCGCCAGAAGGCGTCACCCACATCATCCCGGGTAACGACGACTCGTCGAAAGCGATCACCCTGTACGCACGCGGCGTTGCCGATGCGATCCTGGAAGGCCGCGCCAACGCGACCAACGAAGTGGCCGCCATGGTCAAATCGTCGGACGACTTCGTTGAAGTTTCCGAGCAAGCCTAATTCATGATCATGTAGCTTGCAGGCTTCAAGCTGCGGGTTACGGGAAGGGGCATCGAGCCTTGGCGTCGAGCGCCCCTTTTTTCTAAGCAAAATTTACTATCAGGAGAAACACATGGCAGCGATTACAGCAGCGATGGTAGGCGAACTGCGCGCGAAAACCGACGCACCAATGATGGAATGCAAAAAAGCACTGACCGAAGCCGAAGGCGACATGGCCCGTGCTGAAGAAATCCTGCGCGTCAAACTGGGCGGCAAGGCATCGAAAGCATCGTCGCGTATCACCGCCGAAGGCGTGGTAGCGGCATATATCTCCGGCGGCATCGGCGCGCTGGTGGAAATCAACAGCGAAACCGACTTCGTTGCAAAGAACGACGACTTCCTGGCCCTGGCAAACAACGCCGCCAAGCTGGTCGCTGAAAACAACCCGGCTGACGTCGCTGCCCTGCTGGCCCTGCCGCTCGACGGCAAGACCCTGGACGAAGTGCGCGCTGCACTGATCGGTAAAATCGGCGAAAATATGTCGATCCGCCGCTTCCAGCGTTTCGAAACCACCGGCAAGCTGGCCGCTTATCTGCACGGCACCAAAATCGGCGTCATGGTCGATTTCGAAGGCAGCGAAGAAGCAGTCGGTAAAGATGTTGCAATGCACATCGCTGCGATGAAGCCAGTTGCGCTGTCGTCGGAGCAAGTGCCTGCTGACCTGATCGAGAAAGAGCGTTCCGTCGCTCAGCTCAAAGCACAGGAAGACGCGGACAAAGCTGTTGCTGAAGGCAAAGCAGTGCAGTCGCCGGAAATCCTGGCCAAGCGCCTCGAAGGTTCGGTTCAGAAGTACCTGAAAGAAGTTTCCTTGCTGAACCAGACGTTCGTCAAGAACGACAAGCAAACCATCGAGCAGATGCTTAAAGCGGCGAACACCACCGTGAAAGCATTCACGATGTTTGTGGTTGGCGAAGGCATCGAGAAGAAACAGGACGATTTCGCTGCAGAAGTTGCGGCGCAAATGGCTGCCTCGAAGCAGTAAATTGAAAGCGGGCCGGAAGGCCCGTTTTTTTAGGTGGGTGGTTTGTAAGTGATGACCTTGCAACAAGACGTTACGATGTGGCGTTGTCACGGCGACACCGCTTACAATTGCCCCGCGCCCTCAGTGTGGTGGAATGGAATGTTGGCCACAAGCTGCATTTGTATCCAGGCGCACCTTCCACTCGACCAGTATGAGTGAGACCGCAACAAGCCGGTCAGACCCCGAATTCGAATTAATTTTAAGGAGCGACGCCCATGAGAAAACCTGCCTACCAACGAGTACTCCTCAAACTGTCGGGCGAAGCACTGATGGGTGATGACCAGTTTGGCATCAACCGCGTCACCATCGATCGCATGGTCAGCGACGTCGCCGAAGTCGCGCGCGCGGGCGTGCAAGTGGCGGTCGTCATTGGCGGCGGCAACATCTTCCGCGGCGTGGCGCCAGGCGCCCAGGGCATGGACCGCGCCACCGCGGACTACATGGGCATGCTGGCCACTGTCATGAATGCACTGGCGCTGGCCGATGCCATGGGCCACGTCGGCATCACCGCACGCGTCATGTCGGCCATCGGCATCGACCAGGTGGTCGAGCCCTATGTTCGCCCGAAAGCCCTGCAATACCTGGAAGAGGGTAAAGTGGTTGTGTTCGCTGCGGGCACCGGCAATCCCTTCTTCACCACCGATACCGCGGCAGCACTGCGCGGGGCCGAGATTTCGGCTCAGATCGTTTTGAAGGCAACCAAAGTCGATGGCGTATATACTGCCGATCCACAGAAGGATCCGACCGCGACCCGTTACGAGACGATCAGCTTTGATGAAGCCATTTCCAAGCAGCTGCAGGTGATGGACGCCACCGCGTTCGCCCTGTGCCGCGACCAGAAATTGCCAATCAAGGTGTTTTCCATTGTCAAACCCGGCGCGCTGATGCGCGTGATCATGGGTGAAGACGAAGGTACCCTGGTCCACGTTTAATATCCAACATACAACAGGAGAGCAGCATGTCCTTAGCTGACGTTAAAAAGAGCGCTACCGAGCGCATGGGCAAGTCGATCGAGACACTCAAGGCCGACCTGGCCAAAGTGCGCACCGGCCGCGCCCACACCGGCATCCTGGACCACATCCAGGTCGATTACTACGGCTCGGCCACCGCGCTGACCCAGATCGCCAATGTGACCCTGATCGATGCCCGGACCATCGGCGTCCAGCCATGGGAAAAGAAAATGATCACGACCGTCGAAAAGGCGATCCGCGATGCCGACCTGGGCCTGAACCCGTCGACGCAGGGCGACATGATCCGTGTTCCGACCCCGCCGCTGACCGAAGAGCGTCGTAAAGAGATGGTCAAGCTGGTCAAGGGCGAAGCGGAAGACGCGAAAATTGCGATCCGCAATATCCGTCGCGACGCCAATGAGCAAGTCAAGAAACTGGTCAAGGACAAGCTGGCATCGGAAGATGACGAGCGCCGTTCAAACGATGAAATCCAGAAGCTGACCGACAAGTTCGTGGTCGACGTCGACAAGATCGTGGCCGACAAAGAGAAAGAGATTCTGACCGTATAGGAACCGAATGCCGGCGCACCCACGCGGCGCGCCGGCGCTTTCGTCTTGTATTTTGCAGACCCCGAAACATGATCTTTAAAAGTTCGACCACAGCCGTTCCCGACGCGTCTTCCGTGCCGCAGCACATTGCCATCATTATGGATGGCAATGGTCGCTGGGCAACGAAGCGCTTTTTGCCGCGCGTTGCCGGCCACATGAAGGGCGTGGAGGCGGTGCGCGACTGCGTCGACGCCTGCGTCGGCCGTGGCATCAAATACCTGACGTTGTTTGCATTTTCGTCGGAAAATTGGCGCCGGCCCGAAGAAGAAGTGTCGCTGCTGATGCGCCTGTTCGTCACGGCGCTTGAGCGGGAAGTGTCGAAGATGCACGCCAACGATATCCGCCTGAAGGTGGTCGGTGACTTGAGCCGCTTCGACCCGAAGCTGCAGGACATGATTGCCAACGCGCAGCGCCGCACCGCCAACAATACGCAGTTGACGCTGACCGTCTGCGCCAACTACGGCGGGCGCTGGGACATCATGCAGGCCACCAGCAAAATGGTGGCCGCCAACCCGGGCGTCGTCGATTTCACCGAAGAGCAGCTGGCCGAACACCTGGCCATGGCCTACGCACCGGAGCCGGACCTGTTCATCCGCACCGGCGGCGAAGAACGCATCTCGAATTTTCTGTTGTGGCAGCTGGCTTACTCGGAACTGTATTTCACCGACACCTTCTGGCCTGACTTTAATACCGGCGCATTAGATGCCGCCATTTCATCCTACCAAAGCCGCGAACGCCGTTTCGGCCGTACCGGCGCCCAACTGGAAACCAAGACCTGATGCTGAAAACCCGGATCGTCACCGCGCTGGCATTGCTGGCAGTCCTGCTGCCCGTGCTGTTGTTCAATAATTTCACGGTGTTTGCCGTGATCGTGACGGTCTTTTTTGGCGCGGCCATCTGGGAAGCCTTCCGGCTCTTCAATCCGGACGCCAAGCGCGCGGCCCTGATCGCGGTGTTCTGGACCGCTGCGTTTGCCTACGGCTTCTTTTTCACACCGGGCGGCGCGCGCAATCCGCAGTTCTGGTTTCCGGTGTGCGTCGCCATCTGGCTGATCCGCTTCGCGCCGTCGCTGAAATTCGGCTTGCCGCCGATGGAACACGTGTCGAACACCATCCTGTCGATGCTGTACGCCATTGCGGTGGTCGGCTGTTTTGCCGCCATCGTCGAACTGTTCCGCCATTCCCCGGTCTATCTGTTGTCAGTAATGGCGCTGGTCTGGATCGCCGACATCGGCGCGTATTTTTCCGGTAAAGCATTTGGCAAACGCAAGCTGGCGCCATCGATTTCGCCCGGTAAATCCTGGGAAGGCGCCATCGGCGGCGGCATTGCCGTGCTGGTGATTGCCAGTGCCACCATCCTGATTGCCGGCAATAACATGTATTCGCCGCTCGCTGACACCTTCGCCGTGCGCCTCGAGTTCGAACACGGCTGGGGCGTGACGCTGCTTGCCCTGGTGCTCATCAGCGCCGCCAGCGTGGTCGGCGACCTGTTCGAGTCGCAACTCAAGCGCCGCGCCGGGTTCAAGGACAGCAGTGCGCTGCTGCCGGGCCATGGCGGGGTGCTCGACCGGATCGATGCGCTGATCCCGGTATTGCCGCTGGCCGCACTTATTGGCGCCTGGCACTAAGGAACCACCTATGCAAAGCATCACCATTCTCGGGGCGACCGGTTCGATCGGCGTCTCGACACTCGACGTGCTGGCGCGTCATCCTGATAAATACCGTGTGTACGCGCTGTCCGCGCACAGCCGCGTGGACGCGTTGGCGGCCCAGTGCCGCGCCTTCCTGCCGGCGCGTGCCGTGGTGGGCACTGCTGACGGCGCTGCGCGCCTGGCGGCGCTGCTGGACGGCCTGCCGATAGCCATCGCTTACGGCGAGCAAGCCCTGTGCGAGATCGCCGCCGAAGCCGATACCGTCATGGCCGCCATCGTCGGCGCCGCGGGCCTGGCCCCGACGCTGGCCGCGGCCCGGGCCGGGCGCAAAATCCTGCTGGCCAACAAGGAAGCACTGGTCATGTCCGGACAGCTGTTCATGGACGCGGTGCGCGAGCACAAGGCGACCCTGCTGCCGATCGACAGCGAACACAACGCCATTTTCCAGTCGCTGCCAATGGCCTACGGCCGCGCGCCTGGCGCTTGCGGCGTCGCCAAAATCCTGCTGACCGCGTCCGGCGGCCCGTTCCGCCAGCGCGATGTCGCCACGCTCGAACACGTAACGCCGGACGAAGCCTGCAAGCACCCGACCTGGACGATGGGCCGCAAGATCTCGGTCGATTCGGCCACGATGATGAACAAGGGCCTCGAAGTGATCGAGGCGCACTGGCTGTTCGGCGCGCCGGCCGACCTGATCGAAGTGGTGATCCACCCGCAAAGCGTGATTCACTCGATGGTGTCGTACTGCGACGGCTCGGTGCTGGCGCAGCTGGGCAACCCCGACATGAGGACGCCGATTGCGCACGCGCTGGCGTACCCGGAGCGGATCGACTCCGGCGTCGCCCAGCTCGATATCACGCAGATCGGCACGCTGCAATTCGAAAAGCCCGACTTTGCGCGTTTTCCCTGCCTTGCGCTGGCATTCGAGGCGCTGCGCGCCGGCGGCACCGCACCGGCCCTGCTGAACGCGGCCAACGAAGTGGCGGTGCAAGCCTTCCTCGACACCCGCATCGGTTTCCGCGACATCGACAGGATTATCTCGCGCGTCATGCATGAGAACGAGCACGGCGCGGCCAGCAGCATCGAGGCCGTGATGGCGCAGGACGCCAGAGCGCGCCAGGCCGCCGAGCATATCGTCGCCGGCCTGTCCGCTTGACGCCATGAACATCCTGATCGCCATCGTCGCCGGCTTGCTGGCACTCGGTCCCCTGGTCATCCTGCATGAACTGGGCCATTACGCGGTCGCGCGCCTGTGCGGCGTGAAAGTGCTGCGCTTCTCGATCGGGATGGGCAAGGTGGTCTGGTCGCGCAAAATCGGGCCGGACCAGACCGAGTGGGCCGTTTCCGCCTTGCCGCTGGGCGGTTACGTCAAGATGCTCGACGCGCGCGACCCGGACGTGGTTCCGGGCGAGCATGAGCTGCACCGCGAGTTTACCCGCAAGAACGTCTGGCAGCGCATCGCCATCGTCGCGGCCGGCCCGCTGGCGAACTTCATCGTCGCCATCGTCCTGATGGCCGGCGTGTACGTCTACGGCGTTGACGAACCGACGGCGCGCCTGCGCGCCGCACCAGAAGCGTCCAGCGTCTACCAGGCCGGCCTGCGCGGCGGCGACCGCATCAGCGCGGTCAATGGCGAGCCGGTGGCGTCATGGCTCGACCTGCAATGGGAAATCGTGCGCGCCGTGGCCGACAAGGGCGAACTGCGCTTCGACGTGGTCGGCCAGGCCGGCGGCACCTACACGGCGAGCATCCCCGCCAGCGTGGTGGCCGCCCTGAAGGTCGACAGCGACGTGATGAGCGCGCTGGGCCTGCAGCTGTGGCGCCCGCGTGCCCGCATCGACCAGGTCGTGCCTGGCGGCGCCGCCGAGAAGGCCGGCCTGCGCGCCGGCGATGTGGTCACTGCCATCGATGGCGCGGCGCTGGTCGACGGGATTGCCTTTATCGACGCGATTCGCGCCGCGCCGGGTCGCACCGTGCAGGTGGCCGTGCAGCGCGACGGCCAGGCGCTGCTGCTGGGGGTCACGCCGGCCAGCGTCGATGTAAAAAACGGTAAAGGCGAGGGCAGGATAGGCGCCCTGATTCCGCAGGCGCCCGAGATGGTGCGCGTGTCGAGTAACCCGTTTGCCGCGATTGGCAAGGGCGCTGCTTACACCTGGGACCGCGCCACCATGTCGGTACGCATGATCGGCAAGATGTTCACAGGCGAGGTGTCAGTCAAAAACCTGTCCGGCCCGATCACGATTGCCGACGTCGCCGGCCAGTCTGCCAAGGGTGGTCTGATCGTGTATTTGCAGTTCATCGCCTTCATCAGCATCAGCCTTGGTGTGATGAACCTGTTACCAATTCCCGTTCTTGATGGGGGCCATTTGCTGTATTATTCGCTGGAAGTTTTGACAGGACGCCCCTTGCCTGAGCGGATCCGCGACATGGCGCAGCGCGCCGGGGTGGGCCTGCTGTTCATGCTGATGGCGCTCGCCGTCTTCAATGATATCTCGCGGCATCTGTAGTTTTTGACTACACCCCGGCCGCCGGCATTAGAATAACCAGCTGTTCAATGATAGCCCCACCGATTTAGCACATGAAATTACACTCAGATCGTTTTGCCCTGCCGTTCCATCGCCGCAGCCTGATTGGCGCGGCCGTGCTTGCCCTGTGCTCCGGCCAGGCGCTGGCCGTCACCCCGTTTGTCGTCAAGGACATCCGCGTCGAAGGCATCCAGCGCACCGAAGCGGGTACCGTGTTCAGCTATCTGCCGGTGCGCGTGGGTGAAACCTTCAACGACGACAAGGGCAGCGCCGCCATCAAGGCCCTGTACGCAACCGGTATCTTCAAGGACGTGCGCCTCGAAGAAGACAAGGGCGTGCTGGTCGTGCTGGTCGAAGAACGGCCTGCGATTTCCAGCGTCGACTTCAGCGGCACCAAGGAATTCGAGAAGGACATGCTGGTCAAGGCGCTGAAAGAAATCGGCGTCGGTGAAGCGAAGACGTTCGACAAATCAGCAGTCGACCGCGCCGAGCAGGAGCTCAAGCGCCAGTACCTGTCGCACGGCCTGTATGGCGTCAAGATCACCACCACCGTCACGCCGATCGAACGCAATCGGGTGACCATCATGTTCGCCGTCGACGAAGGCGATATCGCGCGCATCCGCCAGATCAACATCATCGGCAATAAAACCTTCAGCGACAAGGAACTGCGCGAGGCGATGAAGCTGTCGACCTCGGGCTGGTTCACCTGGTACTCGAAGGCCGACCAGTACTCGAAGACCAAGCTGACCGGCGACATCGAAGCGATCAAATCGTTTTATCTGGACCGCGGCTATTTAGAGGCGAACGTCGAATCGACCCAGGTCTCGATCACGCCGGACAAGAAGGATATCTACCTGACGGTGAACATCACCGAAGGCGAAAAATACACCGTCGCCGACATCAAGATGGATGGCGAAACCTTCGGCCGCGAAGCCGAGCTGAAAGAGCTGATCCTGCTGAAACCGGGCGCCGTGTATTCGGGCGCGCTGCTGACCGCGTCGAACAAGCGCATCATGGACCGCATGGGCAACTTTGGCTATGCGTTCGCGTCGGTCGACGCCAAGCCGGAAATCGACCGCGCCAAGCGCCTGGTCTCGTTCAGCTTCAATGTCGACCCGGGCAAGCGCGCTTACGTGCGCCACATGACCATTTCGGGCAATACCACTACCCGCGATGAAGTCATTCGCCGCGAGTTCCGCCAGTTCGAAGGCTCCTGGTACGACAGCAACAAGATCAAGCTGTCGCGCGACCGTGTCGACCGCCTCGGCTACTTCAAGGACGTGACGGTGGAAACGCCGGAAGCGCAGGGTACCTCCGACCAGGTCGATGTCAACATCGCCGTGGTGGAAAAACCGACCGGTAACTTCATGATCGGTGGCGCCTTCTCGCAGTCGGAAAAATTCACGTTCACCGCGTCGGTCCAGCAGGCCAACTTCGCCGGCAGCGGCGAGACGATCGGCATCGAACTCAATACCAGCAAGTACAGCCGCACCATCGCGCTGTCGCAGACCAATCCGTACTTCACCGACGACGGCGTTTCGCGCGCGTTCCAGATCTACCTGCGCACCACCCGTCCGCCGGCAGTCAACTACGGTTCCTACACGATTCGCCAGACCGGCGGCAACATGACGTTCGGCGTGCCGTTCTCCGAGATCGATACCGTCTTCTTCGGTGCCGGTATCGAGCGCACCACGCTCGAAACGGACGTCACCAGCCCGCAGATCTACCTGAACTTCGTCAAGCAGAATGGCGGCCCGGCCAACGGCGTCGGCAGTGCCCAGACCTTCTCGATTCCGTTCACCGCTGCCTGGGGCCGCGATTCGCGCGACAGTGCCACCACGCCGACGATCGGCCGCTACCAGCGCGCCAACCTCGAGATCGACGTCATCGGCAAGAGCAAGTACTACCGCGCCATCTACGAACAGCAGTGGTACCGGCCGCTGACGCGCTGGATGACGCTGGCCCTGCGCGGCGAGGTCGATTACGGCCATGGCCTGAAGGGCAAGGCCTACCCGGTCTTCAAGAACTTCTACGCCGGTGGCATGGGCTCGGTGCGCGGCTATTACAGCTCGTCGCTGGGTATCGTCGACGTCAACGGCGATGCGCTGGGTGGTTCGACCCGCCTGCTTGGCAACGCCGAGCTGCAGTTCCCGTTCCCTGGCAGCGGCACCGACCGCAGCCTGCGCTGGTTCACGTTTGCCGACGCCGGCCAGATTTACCAGGAAGGCCAGAAAATCCGCGCCAACGAATTGCGCGCATCGGCCGGCCTGGGCGTGTCCTGGATTTCGCCGGTTGGCCCGCTCAAGATCAGTTATGCTAAACCTTTGAATGAGAAACAGGGCGACCGTACCGAGCGCTTCCAGTTCCAGATGGGTACCGGTTTCTGATCGGCGCCGCCTGTTCCGGTTACCATTCCAAAAAATGCGGAGAAATATGTTGAATACCCTGTTAGCATCGCGTTCCCGCGGATTGGCGGCCGGTATGGCCATGGCGGCTGCCGTGTTGTGCGCCACCCCGATGGCGCGCGCGCAATATGCGCCGAGCCGGATCGGTATCGTCATCACCGAACGTTTGATGACCGAGTCGAAACTGGCCAAGGCGGCAGACGCCAAGATCCAGGCCGAGTTCCTGGTGCGCCAGAAGTCGAACGAAGAGATGGTCGCGCGTTTCAAGACGCTGTCGGCCAAGTTTGATGCCGACGCGCCGCGCCTGGCGGACGCCGACCGCACGCGCCGCGCGCGCGAGGTGTTCGACATGGAGAAAGACGTCCAGCGCACCCAGCGCGACTACCAGGAAGACCTGTTCCAGCGTAAAAGCGAAGAGCGCGCCAACATCGCACAAAAGGCCTACAAGCTGATTGAACAGATCGCCGAACAGGATCACCTGGACATCGTGCTGCAGGAAGCGGCCTGGTCCAGCCCGCGCATCGACATCACCGATAAAGTGATCAAACTGCTCGACAAGTAAAGACGACGACAAGATTGACTGATTCCGCACACAGCAACACCAGCGTTGGCACCATCACCCGGCTGGGCGACCTGATCGACCGCTTCGGCGGCCAACTGGCGGGCGACCCGAACGTCGTCATCAGCGGCATCGCGCCGCTGGCCGACGCCGGCGCCACCCAGATCAGTTTTCTCAGCAACAGCAAGCTGCGCGCGCTGGCCGCGCAAAGCCAGGCCGCCGCCCTGATCGTCACGCCCAGCGACGACGCCACCATCGCCGCCAGTTTCGAAGGCGCGCGCATCGTGACACCCAATCCGTACGCATATTTTGCCCGCGCCGCGCAGTATTTTGCCGCGCTGGACGCGTTCGTGCCGGCGCCGGGCATCGATCCCTCGGCCAGCGTGCATCCCGACGCCGTGGTGGACGCCAGCGCCTTTATCGGCCCCCGGGTCACCATCGAAGCGGGCGCGCAGATCGGCGCGGATGCCGTGATTGACGCCGGCTGCTTCATCGGGCGCGACGCCGTCATCGGCGCTGCTACCCACCTGTTCGCCAACGTCACGTTCCACGCGCGCTGCGTCATTGGCGCGCGCGGCATTGTCCATTCGGGCGCGGTGATCGGCACCGACGGCTTCGGCTTTGCCAATGAGGGCGGCGTTTACATCAAGATTCCGCAGACCGGGCGCGTGGTCATCGGCGCTGACGTCGACATCGGTGCCAACACCTGCATCGACCGCGGCGCGCTGGCCGATACCGTCATCGAAGACGGCGTCAAACTCGATAACCAGATCCAGATCGGCCACAACTGCCGCATCGGCGCGCACACAGCCATGGCCGGCTGCGTCGGCGTGGCCGGCAGCGCGGTCATCGGCAAGCACTGCACCTTCGGCGGCGCGGCCATGGTGCTGGGCCACCTGACGATTGCCGACAACGTCCACATTTCATCCGGCAGCATGGTGTCGCGCTCGATCCTCGAAGCGGGCCAATACACCGGTTTCTATCCGCTCGCCAAAAACGCCGAGTGGGAAAAAAGCGCCGCCATCGTGCGCAACCTGGCCACCATGCGCGAGAAAATCCGCGCGCTGGAAAAAACAATCAAAAACTTAACCGCCAAACCATGACCACTCAAGACACTTCTAACGCAGTCTCCAAAACCCTCGACATTCATGCGATCAAGCAGTACCTGCCGCATCGCTATCCGATGCTGCTGGTCGACCGCGTGCTGACCTGGGAATCGGGCAAGACCATCACCGCCATCAAGAACGTCACCGTCAACGAAGAATTCTTCAATGGCCACTTCCCGCACAAGCCGGTCATGCCGGGCGTCCTGATGATCGAAGCGCTGGCGCAAACCGCGGCCATCCTGTCGTTCCTGACGATGGACGTGAAGCCGGACGAGAACTCGGTCGTGTATTTCGTCGGCATCGACAATGCGCGCTTCAAGCGCCCGGTGGAGCCCGGCGACCAGCTGAAAATGGACGTTGAAATCGTGCGCATTTCACGCGGCATCTGGAAGTACAAGGCAGTCGGCACGGTCGATGGCCAGGTTGCGCTGGAAGGCGATCTGATGTGCACGATCCGCTCCGCGGTCGATGCCAGCAAAGCAGCAGGGCAGTAATCATGTTGATTCATGCGACCGCCATCGTCGATCCGCGCGCGCAGTTGGACAGCACCGTGGAAGTCGGCCCGTATTCGATCATTGGCCCCAACGTGCGCATCGGTGCGCGCACTGTGGTCGGCCCGCACGTGGTCATCGAGGGTCATACGACGATTGGTGAAGACAATAAATTCTTCCAGTTTTCGTCGATCGGCGCCGCGCCGCAGGATAAAAAATGGTCGGGCGAACCGACCCGCCTGGAAGTGGGCGACCGCAACACCGTGCGCGAATTTTGCACCTTCAATCTGGGCACCGTCCAGGATGTGGGCGTCACACGTCTCGGCAACGACAACTGGATTTCGGCGTATGTGCACCTGGCGCACGATTGCCAGGTCGGCAGCAATACCATCTTCTCGAACAACGCCCAGCTGGCCGGGCACGTGGAAGTGGGCGACTGGGCCATTCTGTCCGGGTACGCCGGCGTGCACCAGTTCTGCAAGATCGGCGCCCATGCCTTCATCGGCATGTACACCAGCCTGACCCAGGATGTGCCGCCGTTTGTGCTGGTGTCCGGCAATCCGGCCGGCGCGCGCGGCGTGAACATCGAAGGCCTCAAGCGGCGCGGCTTTACGCGCGCGCAGATCGACGGCATCCGCGCCGCCTACAAGCACTTGTACCGCTCCGGCCTGACGCTGGACGAGGCCAAAACGGCACTCGATGCGCAAGCGCTGGCCATGCCCGACGCAGCGGACGCCATCGGCACCATGCGTACCTTCCTCGACAGCGCAAGCCGTGGCATCGTCCGCTGACGGCGCGGCCAGCGCGGCCAGCGTTGCTCTGGTCGCGGGCGAGCTGTCCGGCGACGTACTCGCGGCGCGCCTGTTGTCCGGCCTGCGCCCGCAGCTGCCGGGTGCGCGTTTCCACGGCATCGGCGGCCCCAGCATGATCGCGCAGGGCATGGTCTCGGACATCCCGATGGATGTGCTGACCGTGCGCGGCATTTTTGAGATCATCCCGCGCTACCGCGAAATCAAGGGCATCCAGAACCGCCTGCGCGAGCGCTTGCTGGCCGACCCGCCGGACGTGTTCGTCGGCGCCGACTACCCCGGCTTCAACCTGGGGCTGGAAGAGCAGTTGAAGGCGGCCGGCATTCCGACCGTGCACTTCATCGGGCCGCAGATCTGGGCCTGGCGGGGCGGGCGCATCAAGCAGATCCAGCGCGCCGTGTCGCACATGCTGGTCATCTTCCCGTTCGAAGAAGCGATTTATCGCGCGGCCGGGGTACCGGTCACGTATATCGGCCATCCGCTGGCCGAGACCATCCCGATGACGCCCGACCAGGCGGCCGCGCGGCTGGCACTGGGCTTGTCGCCTGATGCGCGCGTGGTTACTGTCATGCCGGGCAGTCGTACGGCCGAGCTGAAGCACTTGACAGTGCCCTTCGTTGAGACCGTAAAATTGCTGGCGGCGCGCGACCCGTCCCTGCGCTTTGTTGCGCCGATGGCGGGCCCCAAGCAGCGCACGCTGTTCACTGAACTGGTCAATGCGGCGGGCCTGGGCGAGGTCGACATCAAGCTGGTCGACGGCGACGCGCACACGGCGATCGCCGCGGCCGACGCGGTGCTGGTGGCGTCCGGCACGGCCACGCTGGAAGTCGCGCTGCACAAAAAGCCGATGGTGATCGCCTATAAAGTCGTGTGGGCGTCATGGCAGTTGATGCGCCACATGGGCTACCTGCCATGGATCGGTTTGCCGAATATCCTGGCGCGCGAATTGCTGGTACCGGAACTGCTGCAGGATGCCGCCACGCCGCCAGCGCTGGCCGACGCCGTGTGGGACCAGCTGGAAGACACGGCAGGGCGCGCGCGCCTGGTGCAGCGCTTCACCGACATGCATTACAGCCTGCTGAGGAACAGCGCCCAGGAGAGCGCGAATGCGGTCATGCGGATCATCGAGTCGAGGTCGTGAGGTTCGAATGACAAGCAGGAAATTTAACTTTTATCCCGGCCTGAAGCCAAAAGACCGCCCCTTTGTTGACACCGACATCGTGTGCGGCGTCGACGAAGCCGGGCGCGGCCCGCTGGCCGGTCCGGTCTTTGCCGCCGCCGTCATCCTCGACCCGCGCCGGCCCATCGAGGGCCTGCGCGACTCGAAAAAGCTGACCGCCGCGCGGCGCGACGAACTGGCCCCGCAGATCCGCGAATACGCGCTGGCGTGGGCCATTGCCGAGTGTTCGCACGAAGAGATCGACACGCTCAACATCCTGCAGGCGACCATGCTGGCCATGCGCCGCGCGGTGGAAGCGCTGCACCTGCTGCCGACGATCGCCCTCATCGACGGCAACCGCTGCCCGGTGATGGCGGTGCGCGCGCACGCCATCATCGAAGGCGACGACAAGGTGCACGCGATTTCGGCCGCGTCGATCCTGGCCAAGACCGCGCGCGACGCGGCGCTGGTCACCCTGCACGAACTGTATCCGCAGTACGCGTTCGACCAGCACAAGGGTTATGGCACCGCGCTGCACCGCGAGCGCCTGCTGCAATACGGGCCGTGCCCGGTGCACCGGCGCTCGTTTGCGCCGGTCAGGATGCTCCTTGAACCTGTGACGACTGATATGTTTGCATGAAGACGATTACCTCCCGCGACAACCCGACCTATAAAGAACTCAAGCTGCTCGCTGGCAGCTCGCAGGCGCGCCGCCGCGAAGGACGCACACTGCTCGACGGCGTCCACCTGTGCCAGACATGGCTGGACCTGCGCGGCATGCCGATCCAGGTGCTGGTTTCCGAATCATCGCTGACCAACCCGGAAGTGGCGGCGGTGGTGCAGCGTTGCGAGGACGCGCGCGCCCACGTCACCGCGTTTCCGGATGCGCTATACGCGCCGCTCAGCCAGGTCGAACATGGTGTCGGCCTGATGTTCATCGTCGAGACGCCGGTGCCCGCCACAGTGCCGGCGCTGGTGCTCGACAGCGTGCTGCTCGACGGCGTGCAAGATCCGGGCAACGTCGGCTCGATCTTGCGCAGCGCGGCTGCGTCCGGCGTCAAGCAGGTGTACTGCAGCGCCGGCACGGCATTTTGCTGGTCGCCCAAGGTACTGCGCGCGGCGATGGGTGCGCACTTCGTGCTGGAGATTTTCGAGCAGGCGGACCTGGCCGAACTGGTCAAGACAGCGCAGATTCCGGTGCTGGCCACCAGCGGGTACGCTGCCGAGCGGCTCTACGACCTCGACTTGCGCGGCCCGGTAGCCTGGTTGTTCGGCCACGAAGGGCAGGGCGTCGCAGACGATTTATTGGCGCTGGCGACCCACCGGGTCGTGATTCCGCATGCCGGACAGGTCGAGTCGCTCAATGTCGCCGCGTGCGCGGCGGTGTGTTTTTTTGAGCACCTGCGCCAGAACCTGACGTAAGGTTCGGTTGCGGCAGCCAGTTGGTGGCGCTGAACCCCAGCCACCATCTCCATGTCCAAAGGCGCAAACAAGCGAAAAAGATGCATACTACGGATACGCGCTCGAACGCGGGATTTGCTGGTCTGAAGAAGGACACCGTTCATGCTAATTACAGCACTTTTTCGATAGCGGGGCAAGATGGACAACGCGCCTGCGCTGCTGTCGAATCTGCATTTCCTCGTCGCGCACGGCGACCCGTCCGCCTGCGGCACGCTGGCAGACATGCTGCGCCGCTTGGGCGCCAGTGCCATCACCGCGGCGCCCGACGGGCACGTGGCGCTGCGCTGGCTCCAGGAGACCGGCCCCGGCAAGGTTGACGTCGCGCTGCTCGACCTGGCGCTGCCCGGCATTGATGCGCTCGCGCTGATGCGCATTCTGTCCGGACAGGGTTCCAGCGTGCGCCTGGTGGTGGTGGGTGCGCACACGGACAATCTCATGTTGTCGGTCGAGATGCTGGCGCAGGCGTATGGGGTGGCGCTGCTCGGCACCATCGCGCAGCCGGCGTCCGACGTCGGACTGCGGGCACTGCTCGACTATTACACGGCCCCCGCCGCTGCGGCGGTCGCCCGTGCCGGCCCCGTGTTTGGCGCAGCCGAAGTGGCGGCCGGCTTGATTGCGAAACAGTTTGAACCGTTTTTTCAGCCGAAAATCGCGCTCGACAGCGGTCAGGTCATGGGCCTGGAAGTGTTCGCACGCTGGATGCACCCGGACCATGGGGTGTTGGGCGCCGACGCGTTTATTGACGCGTTCGAACACGCCGACAGCATCGGTTTGCTCGACTGGACCATGATTGAGCAGGCGCTGGCCCACTGCCGCCAGTTCCACGGGCAGGGCCGGCCAATGACACTGTCGATCAATCTCGACCCGGCGACGCTGGCGCGGCCCGACTTCATCGGGCAACTGCGCTGCTGCCTGCAGCGCCATCAGATGCCGCCCGACGCCCTGACGCTCGAGCTGCCCGAGTCGTCGGTGCTGGTCACCGACACGGCCTTCCTCGAACGCCTGCTGCGCCTGCGCATGCTGGGCTGCCGGCTGGCCATCGACGACTATGGGGCCGGCGCCATGAATTTGCAACTGCTGGCCCAGGTGCCGTTTTCCGAACTCAAGATCGACCGCAGTTTTGTCGACGGCGCGTCCAGAAAGCATGCGCTCAGCGCCGTGCTGTCATCCTGCCTCGCACTCGCGCACAGCCTGGACCGCATGTCGGTGGCAGTCGGCGTCGAAACACGCGCGGACTGGGATTTTTTACAAAATCTCGGTTGCACCGATGCCCAGGGTTTTTATATCGCCAAACCAATGGCGGCGGCAGACTTTCCGGCCTGGCGCGCCGAGTGGGAACACTTCTTTTAGGCGCAGTGGAACGCGCACAGAGCCTGCCTTCAGTCCTCCGGATGGTGGAATGGTGCAAACCACGTCGCCAGAAACGAGGGGATCGTCGCCAGCATCACCAGGCCAAAATAGTGCACGTAGCCCAGCGCCAGTTGCAGGTGGCCGCTGAGCACGCCCGTGACCAGGCCGCACAGGCCCATCAAGCCGGTGCCGAAAGCGTAGTGGGTGGTGGCGTATTTGCCCGGCGCCAGCTGCTGCATCAAATAAATCATGAAGCCGACCGAGCCGAAGCCGAAGAAGAATTTTTCGATGATCACGCCGGCCGCGATGCCCAGCACGCTCGATGGCAGGTAGACGCTCATGATCAGGAAGGTCACGTTCGGGATGTTCACCGCGCAGCACAGGATGAACAGCGTGCGGCGCAGGCCGCGCCGCGCGACGAACCAGCCGCCCAGCAGGGACCCGAGCAGCACCGCCGCCAGGCCCCAGGTGCCGTAGACGATCCCGAGCTGTTCGTTCGACATGCCCAGGCCGCCCTTGCTGGCGGCGTCCACCATGAAGAAGGGGCCGATCTTTTCCAGCAGCCCGATACTGAGCCGGAACAGGAACGCAAAAGCCACCATGCGCCACACGCCCGGCTTCTGGAAAAAGGTCACGAAGGAGTCGGCCAGGATATTCCAGGCGCCGCGCAGGTTGGCTGGCGCATGGTCGGCGCGCGCGCCGTCGGGCATGAAGCGCGCATGCCACAGCGCCATCGCCAGGGTGATGGCGGCGACGATCGCAAAAATCACTTGCCACGCTTGCAGCCATTCGGGACCGAAGGCGCGCGCATCGTGGTGGAATACCTCGGTGTGCAGGCGGCCGCTGAGGTACACCAGTGCGCCGGA
This sequence comes from Massilia sp. S19_KUP03_FR1, assembly GCF_036688685.1. Classification (NCBI taxonomy): domain Bacteria; kingdom Pseudomonadati; phylum Pseudomonadota; class Betaproteobacteria; order Burkholderiales; family Oxalobacteraceae; genus Massilia; species Massilia sp. S19_KUP03_FR1. The sequence continues at coordinate 168,071 of NZ_JAQQPS010000010.1, forward strand.
GGCGACGATCGGCCCGAGATTCCACGACAGGCTTTGCACGCCGCAGTACAGCGACTGGGCGCGCGAATCAAGCGAGGTGACGTACACGCCGTCGCTGGCGATGTCCTGGGTGGCGCCGATGAAGGACATGGCCCAGAACAGCGGCAGCAGCACCGCCATGTAGTTCGGCAGCGACATGGCCAGCGCGGCGCCGAAAAAGCCCAGGCCGATGGCCACCTGGCAGCACAGCACGAAGAATTTTTTGGTGCGGTACATCTCGACGATGGGCGCAAACAGCGGCTTGATCGTGTACGCCAGGATCAGCATGCTGGAATAGGCCGCGGCCTGGCCATTGTCCATGCCCAGATTCTTGAACATGATGGCGGTGACGCTGCACAGCATGGTGTAGCCGAGCGCCATCGTGAAGTAGCCGGTGGGGACCCATAGCAGTGGCGAGCGCCGTGCCAGCAGGCGGGGCCCGTCGGGCCAGGTCTCAGAGTGCATGGCTTCCCTCATGGCGTGGCGCTGAGCGCGCGGCGCGCCGCGACGAAATCACGGTACCACAGGGCGCTCGCTTTCGGCGTGCGCTTCTGCGTGGCGTAGTCGACATGGACGATGCCGAAGCGCTTGGCGTAGCCGGAATTCCATTCGAAGTTGTCGAGCAGGCTCCACAAAAAGTATCCCTGCACATCGACGCCCTGGCGCATGGCGGCGTACAAGGCGTCCAGGTGGCGCGCGACAAAATCGATGCGCGCGGCGTCGTCGACCCAGCCGTCGACCGGCTGGTCCGCGCTGGCCATGCCGTTTTCGGTGATGTAGATCGGCGGCAGGGTGTAGGCGGCGTGCAGTTTCAACAGCAGCTCGGTTAGCCCTTGCGGGTAGATTTCCCAGCCCATGTCGGTGCTGCCGCCCAGCGCCGGCGCCGGGATCGGCGGATTGGACGCGCTGCACCAGGCGCGGAAATAATAATTCACGCCGAGGAAATCGATGGCTTGGTGGATCGCTTGCATGTCGCCCGCCAGGACCACGGGCGCATTCGCGCCGTGTGCGCGCAGCGCGAGGTCGGGATAGTGGCCCTTGAAAATCGGGTCCATGAACCATTCGACCGAACGGCTGTATTCGAAGGCGGCGAGGTCGCGGTCAGCCTGCGAGTCGGTGGCGGGGTCCGCCGTCCACTGGTTCAGGACGATGCCCAGTTTGGCCGGCGCACCCACTTCGCGCATCGCGCTCATGGCAAGGCCGTGCGAGAGCAGCAGGTGGTGCGAGACCTGGATCGCGCTTTTCGCGTCGGCCACGCCGGGCGCGAACTGCGCATTGCCGTAGCCGAGATTGGCCGTGCACCACGGCTCGTTGTGCGTGGCGATGGTCGCCAGGCGGCGGCCGAAGCGGCGCGCCACTTCGCGCGCATAGTCGGCGAAGCGGTAGGCAGTGTCGCGTGCCAGCCAGCCGCCATCATCCTGCAAGCCTTGCGGCAAATCCCAGTGGTACAGCGTGAGGTGGGCAGCGATGCCGTTCGCCTCGAGGGCGTCGAGCAGGCGGCTGTAGAAATCGAAGCCGGCTTCGTTCCAGGCGCCTTTGCCATCGGGCTGGACGCGCGCCCAGGCCATCGAGAAGCGGTAGGCATCCACGCCCAGGGCTGCCATCAGGTCGACGTCTTCCTGAAAGCGGTGATAGTGGTCGCAGGCGACGTCGCCGGTGGAGGCGTCGATGATGCGGCCAGGGGTGTGGCAAAAGGTGTCCCAGATCGACGGCCCTTTGCCGTCGGCGCTGGCAGCGCCTTCGATCTGGAAGGCGCTGGTGGCGGTGCCCCAGGTGAAACCGGGCGGGAAGGGGAGAGAGTCGTTCATGGATCGCTGCATGGGCTGGTTCGGTGAAGAAAACGGTCAATAAAAACACCCTCCCGGCGCACCGGGAGGGCAAAACCCACGTACCTTAGAAATCGATGCCGGTATTGATGCCGACGGTACGGGGCGGGACGTACTGCGCAACCCATGGGCCGAACGCGTTCATGGCGCTGGTCTTGATGGTAGCGTCGCTGACGTTGCGCACGAAAGCGTCGACCCACCATTTGCTGCTGCCGGACGCATAGCGCAGGCCGATGTCGGCGCGGGTGTAGCTCTTCTGGCGGTCTGGCTCGCCCAGGTCGAACACCGACAGGGTCGTCGTGGTTTCGTAGTGGGCGCTGATGCGCGGTGCCAGCGTGGCGCCGTCGTCGAGACGGAACACGTGACGGTACTGGGCCTGCGCCGAGAACTTCGGCGTGTGCGGCATGGTGTGGCCGGTTACGTCCAGGCAGGTGCTGATGCCGGGGACGGCGCAGACCGGCAAAACATAATCGTTCGAGCCGCCGATCAGGCGTCCCAGTTTCGCATGCGGGGTCCAGGCCAGCGCCAGTTGCAGGCGGTCGTCGGGCGAGATGCGGGCATTGATTTCGGACTCGAGGCCGTAGATCTTGGCGCCTTCGGCGTTGTTGGTGGCCAGGCCGCGGGTGCCATCCGGATTGGTCACCGGTGCGCTGAACTGGAAGTCCTTGAAATTTTCGTAGAACAGCGCATTGTTGATCGTCAGCGCACCATTCATGAACGAGCTCTTGCTGCCGATTTCATAGTTGGTCAGCGTTTCGGCGCCGTAGGTCTTGCCGCCATCCTGCAGGCCGCCCGATTTGTAGCCGGTCGAAACGCTCGCGTACAGCATGTTGTTGCGGTCGATGTCGAATGCCGCGCGTAACAGCCCCGTGGCCTTGCTGCCGCTGTAGCGCCCTTCGTTTGACGGCACGCCCGGGTTGTAGCCCTGGCCTGGAATGGTCGGGTCGATGGAACCGGACAGCGGCACCTGCGGCACCGTCGCGTCGTAGTTCCAGGTGTAGCCGTTGCCGCCTTCGTTGGTGCGCTTGTCGTGGGTGTAGCGCACGCCGCCGGTCAGGTGCCAGTTGGTGCCCACATTCCAGGTGGCCTGACCGAAGGCGGCGCTCGATTCGACCGTTTCCTTCGGCTGGATGAAGGAACCCTGCCAGCCCACGCTGCCTTGCTGGGTGCCGTTGAAGACCGGGATGTCGAAGCGGATGCTGTTGTCCTCGGCCGCGTAGTACAGGCCGACCTGCCAGTCGACGGTGCGCGAGCCGGTCGATTGCAGTTCCAGTTCGTGGCTGTAGTTCTTGTATTTCGAGCTGACCGTGTTGTTGCCCTGATAGGTCGCGCCGGTGGTAAAGCTGGTCGGGATGGCGACGCCGCCGTCCTGGTCGAAGGTCGAGGCGCCGTCGAATTTCGAGTAGCCGGCGATGTAGGTCAGCGCCAGGCTGTCGGACAGGGCGTACTCGATGCGCGAGCGGAAGGTGTCGGTGTCGCGCACCAGCGATGGGGCGATGTCGATCAGGGCCGACCAGCGGTCCTGGCCAGCGCGCGGCTCCTGCATCAGGTTCATCGGCAGCGTGCCGCGGTCGGCGAAGCGCTCGTAGGCCAGGTTCCATTTCAGCGCGGCGGTGGGCTGCCACAACAGCGAGAGGCGCACCGCGCTCTGGTCCTGGCTATTGTATTTAGGGCCGCCCGTGACGAACAGGTTCGGGTTGATCGGCTGGAAGGTGGCAGGATTGCCGCCGCCGGCGATGTAGGCGGCGCGCTGGCTCGCCTGCGATGGAATCGGCAGCTTCTGGTAGTCGACGTAACCGTCGTGCTGTTCATGGATGACGGCGATGCGCAGGGCGGCGGTGTCGCCCAGCGGGACGTTGATGGCGCCGCGCGCACCCATGCGGCGGTAGTCGCCGAGGCCGCCTTCGACGCTGCCGCTCAATGTTTTCAGGACCGGTTTCGCGGTCTGGATGTTGACCGCGCCGACCGACGAGTTGCGGCCCCACAGCGTGCCTTGCGGACCGCGCAGCACTTCGATGGCGTCGAGGTCGAACAGCAGGCTGGTGGCGCCTTCCGGACGCGGCGAGTAGATGCCGTCGACGAAGGTCGCTACTTCAGGGTCGGCGTATTCGGTCTTGGCGCTGTCGTTGCCGATGCCGCGCAGGGTCATGGTGGTGACGCCATGGTCGCCCTGGCCGGTTGCGTTGAAGCCGGGGACCAGGTTGACCACGTCGAGCAGGGTTTGCACGTGGTTGTCCTGCAGGTTGGCGGCCGACAGGGCGGTAATGGCCACCGGGGTTTTTTGCAGCGGCGTGGCGCGCTTGGTGGCGGTGACGATCACTTCCGCGATCGGACCGTTCGGCTCGTTGTTCCGGGCGGACGACTGGCCGGCGGTTTCCTGCTGGGCGGGTGCGGCAGCGTCCGGCGCGGGTTGTGCGAAGGCGGCTTGCATGCCGGCCAGCAGGGTGAGGATGGCGAATTGAACAGGCGTACGGGGGCGCCGGCCCAGTGGGGCGGAAGTTTTCATGCTGTCTCCAAAATTATTGTGGTGTTGAATGCAATCGCGATGCTTGCAGTCGCTGCGCCGGCGCCAGCTTCGGCGCTACAACGCGATTCCATCGTTGTGAAATCGATTTCATACTATCGTTGTTTCGAAACCAATGTCAAACACTATTTTTAAGCGCTGGTTGTGATCGGCACGACATGCATATGGCGGTCTCGCCGGGCGTGAAGCGGCCGCAACGAAGGATTGTTGCCGTTGTTGCATGCCCGGATATTTTATGAAATCGGTTTCCTGTTATACTCTGGCAAGTTGCGGCCCGTGCCGTTCACCCACCTGGCGCCTGACGCATGAAAAAAGCTTCCCCGAATCCGGCTATGGTCACAGTCCACGAGGTGGCGCGCGTGGCGGGGGTCTCGGCGGCGACGGTGTCGCGCTTTCTGAATGGCACGGCAAAGGTATCGAGCGACAAGCGCGAAGCGATCGAAAGCGTCATCGAGCGGCTGAACTACAAGCCGAACGTGCTGGCGCAAAACCTGAAAACCGGCAGCTCGCGCACGATCGGCATCCTGACCCAGTCGCTGGTATCGGGCTATTTTTCCGAAGCGATGGCGGGTGTCGACGACGTGTTGCAGGGCAGTGGCTACGCGCCGCTGATCGTCTCGGGCCACTGGCATGCCGATGAAGAAGCCGCGCGCATCGAATTGCTGATTGCGCGCCGGGTGGACGGGATTGTCATTCTGTCCGGCAAGCTGAAGGACGAGCAGATCCTGGCGCTGGCGCGGCGTTTGCCGATCGTGGCGTTCGGGCGCACCCTGTCGAGCGACGAGGCGTACGGCTTTTGCCTCGACAATTACCGTGCTGCCTGCGAGGCGGTCGAGTACCTGATCGTGCAGGGCCATCGCCACATTGCCTTCATCGCCGGCCCGCCCGATCACGCCGATGCGCAGGCGCGCCTGGCCGGTTACCGTGACACCCTGGCCAAACACAAAATCGCCGAAGACGAACGCCTGATCACGGAAGGCGACTTCCTGGAATCGGGCGGTTTGCTGGCGGTCGACCGGCTGCTCGAATCGGGCGCGCGCTTTTCCGCCATCTTCGCCGGCAATGACCTGACCGCCTACGGCGCGCGGCTGGCGCTGTATCGGCGCGGCATTCGTGTGCCGGAAGACATCTCGATTGTCGGCTTCGACGACCTGCACAGTTCGATGTGCACCACGCCCCCATTGACCACGGTGCGCCAGCCCTTGTTCGACGTCGGCCGCTGCCTCGGCCAGGCGATCCTGTCAATGATCGGCAAGCAGCCGATTGCCATCGACGTCCCGAAACTCACCCTGGTCGTCCGTGAATCCGTCCGCCGGATTGCCTAAGCTAACATCAAATCGTTGACACGGAAACGGTCCAGCCAGCCCGCAAAGTGCGCTGGCCATCGCGGCGCGCCGCCTTTGGCCACCTAGCGCGCCTCGCCCTCAGGCTGGACCAGCAACTGCGCCAGCAACTGCGCACCGTAACGCACCTGTGCCATGGTCAGCGCGGCATAGCCCACAATCACCGCGGGCGCCAGCCTCACGTCCTCGCACAGGCTGCGTAGCCCTTGCAGGGATAGGCCGGCGGCGGCAGCACGGGCGCAGAAACTGGCCTCATCGCTACCAGCGCGCAGCCAGAGCACAAAGTGAAATCCCGCATGCTGGCCACTGACCGTGTAGCACCCCGGGGCATTCGCGTCCAGCACGGCCAGTAGCATGTCGCGCCGTGCCTGGTAGGCGCGGCGGGTCAGACGCAGGTGCTGAATAAAGGCGCCGTCCTGCATCCACGAGGCCAGCGTAAGTTGTTCCATCACACCAACCGAGCGTCCCGACGTTTGCCACATGGTCAGCAGGGGGCACTTGAGTTGGGCCGGGACCAGCGCAAAGCCGACCCGCAAACCGGCAAACAAGCTTTTGTTAAAACTGCCGCAGTAGATTACCCGGCCGCTATTGTCGAGTGACTTCAGCGCGGCCAGTGGCGCGTTGAGATAGTTGAATTCACTGTCGTAATCGTCTTCGATAATCCAGCCGCCGTTTCGATCGGCCCAGTCGATCAATTCCAGTCGCCGCGTGACCGACATCGTCGCGCCAGTGGGTGACTGGTGCGCCGGGGTCACATACACCAGGCGCGCCTGCGGGTGGTCTTCCAGCCGTGCGCATTCGAGCCCCTCCTGGTCAACTGGTACCGGAATGACCACGGCGCCGGCCTGAGCGAAAATTCGCCGCGCGGCGGGATAACAGGGGTCTTCCACACAGACCGCGTCGCCGGCGCGCAAAACGCTGCGCGCCAGCAGGTCCAGCGCATGGCGAATACCGGTCAACACGACGATATCGTCGGTGCTGCAAACAATGCCACGGTAGGTGCGCAGATAGGCGGCGATCTGCTCCCTGAGTTGTGGCAGGCCGCGCGGATCGGCCGAGGACAGCGTGTCGGTATTGACGCGACGCAGCGACCGGGCCATGTGGCGCGCCCACGACGGCAGGGAAAACAGGGCGGGATCGGGCAGTCGGGCCACGAACGGCCGCCCGGCCTGCACGCCGACCTCGCCAAGCGTGCCACGATTGCTGACCACAGTCGACAGTGTGTGCTGGCGCGCCGCGACTGGCAATGCGGCAACTCGATGGCCTGGCGCGGTGCCGGTCGCCATCAGGTAGCGATCCGGCACCACTGCGCAGACGTGCGTGCCTGACCCCGGCACGCGCGTCACGTAAGCTTCCGCACCGAGCCGGTCATACGCAGCTTCTACAGTGCCGCGCGACAGGCCCCAGCGCTGCGCCAGGGTGCGCGTCGAGGGCAGGCGGGTGTCAGCAGGAATCAGCCGGCCCAAAATTGCATCCCGCATCGCCGTATAGACAATTTCCTGCTTGCTGACGGCGTGTTCCCGACTGTCAGCCCGCAATGCAGCGGGTTGGGGCAGCTCGACAGCGGATTCCTTTTTCCCACATCGCATAGTGGTCCAATAATAAAACTGCTAAATGGTCCATAACATTAGACCACACCGCGCATAGACTTTGCAGCAATTCAAAGACCGGTACCAGGCATGACGATATTCAGCGATGAGAAATTCACCATGGCGGTAGTCGGCGCTGGCGCCGTCCGCGTCGCCTTCCTGCAAAAGTTGGTGGCGCTGATCGAGCCGGAGCAAGCGGCGTGCAAGAGCATATCCCTGATCAAAGCCGCCCAGATGCAGTTGAGCCGGAACGGCACCCGCAAGAGTTCGCTTCGCGCCGTGTTTCGCCTGCTGCGGTTTGAACGACGTACAGCAGGCTGCAGTTGGCGCGACTTGTTGCTTAGCGACGACACGCGGGTGGCCAGGCGATGTCATGAAGCGGGCGCGGCAACATCCGTCCGTCCCTGGCAGCGGGTACTGTCTGCCACGAACGATGTGATCGAACAGGCGCGGCAGAGCCTGCAAGACGCCGCCCAGATGCGCTCATCGTTCGCCATGCACCGACCAGCGATGGCGACCGGCGCGGCGACCGCTTCGATACTTGGACTGATCCCATGACGACAGAAAAAAGCCTCCGGCCGTGGGCCTGGACGGCCATGCTCATGCTGATCGTTTGCCTGCCCCGCGTGACCATCGACGCCTATCTGCCGGCATTGCCCACCATGGCCGATGCGTTGCACGCGTCGGATGCGCAACTGCAGTTGACGCTCACCCTGTACATGGTGGGCTACGCCGTTTCCATGCTCATCTGCGGCCCTGTATGCGACCGCATCGGCCGCCGCCCGGTCCTGATTTGGGGAACGGTGCTGTACTTGCTGGCCACAGCGGTGTGCGCGACGGCCAGCAACGCGGACGTCATGGTGACGGCGAGAATGTTGCAGGCGCTCGGCGGGTGTTGCGGCACGGTAATCGGGCGCGTGATCGTGCGTGATCAGTTTGATCGCGCCACCCAGGCGGGCTTGCTCAGCAAAATCTCCATGGGGATGGCCTTGTCACCCATCGTTGCCCCCCTCATCGGCAGCCTGATTGATGCCGTTCTCGGTTGGCGCTGGGTATTTATCGGGCTGGGACTATTCGGGACCGTCTCGCTCGCCGCAATCGCTTTTTGCCTGCCGGAGACGCGTGCGCCGGTGCCTGCGCTGCGCCACCGGCAAAGCACATGGCGGGTGTATTGCCGCCTGCTTGGCGACCGCTATTTTCTGCGCTACGCCTTGACCATCAGCTTTGTGTACTGCACCTATTTCCCTTTTATCGCCGAGTCCTCGGTGCTGCTTCAGCGCACCATGCAGTTGTCGGAGACCGGCTACGCGCTGGTGTTTGGCTTAACGGTGGCCGGCTACGTGATCGGTTCGCACCTGTTCCGCCGCCTCTCGGTCCGCCATGCGGCAGACCGTCTGATCTCCTGGGCGGTTGCGCTGAACATGGCCGGCGCAACGCTTCTGCTGTGGTCAACATCGGTGTATCCACAGGCGCTGGCGGCAATTGTCGTCCCCTTCCTCCTGATCATGCTGTCGGTCGGGATGGCCATACCGGCCTGCCAGTTTCGCGTCCTGCAACCCTACGCTGACATTGCCGGAACGGCGTCCGGTTTGTTTTTCTTTATCCAGATGGCGATGACAGCCGCATGCAGCTTTGTCACCAACGGGTTGTCTGACGGCACCGCCAGGCCCATGGTCTTCGTCACTATGGCGTGCAGCGCCGCATTCGGCGCTGTATGGGTACGCATGCACGTAGCGCCGGGTGTCGCGGCCCACTAGGCGCCACGGCATTCGGCGCATTGTCGGGCGATTGGTTTGGTTCAGTATTCGCGGCGGTCGGGTTTGATTTCCTGGAGGATCGTTGTCGAGATTTCTTCGATGGATTTGGTTGTCGACGACAGCGAGCGGATGCCTTCGCGTTTCATCATCAATTCCGCTTCGTTGACTTCGTAGCGGCAGTTTTCGATGGAGGCGTATTTGCTGCCGGCGCGCCGTTCGTGGCGGATTTCGGACAGGCGCTCCGGGGTGATCGTGAGGCCGAACAGTTTCGCGCGGAAGCCCGGCAGCGACGAGGGCAGCTTGCCGCGCTCGAAGTCTTCCGGAATCAAGGGATAGTTCGCCGCCTTGATGCCGTATTGCATGGCGAGATACAGGCTGGTTGGTGTCTTGCCCGAACGCGACACACCGACCAGGATCACGTCCGCCTCCGCCAGGTTCTTGTGCGACTGGCCGTCGTCATGCGCCAGCGAGAAATTGATGGCTTCGATGCGGTTCTTGTATTCCTCGCTGTCGACCACGTTGTGGATGCGCCCGATGGTGTGCGTCGATTTCACGCCCAGTTCCATCTCCAGCGGCGCCACGAAGGTCTGGAACAGGTCCATGTGCATGCTGTTCGAGGCCCGGATCACCCCCGATAAATCATGTTTCACCAGGGTCGAGAAGACGATCGGACGCTGGCCCGAACTGGTGTACACCTCGTTGATGCGGCGCGCCGCATCGCGCGCCTTGTCGAGCGTGTCGATGAAGGGAATGCGGACCTGGCGGAAGCGCATCTCGAACTGGCTCAGCACGGCATGGCCGAAGGTTTCGGCAGTGATGCCGGTGCCGTCGGAAACGAAAAACACGGTGCGAACGGCAGGCGGGAGGGTGGAGCGGGGGTCAATGGGCATCGGTGTGGACTCGGTCATTCATATTAGCAATATTGCCTCGAAGCGCGCTCGCAATCGGCAGCGCTCGCGGTAGAATGCTCGGCAACGGTTTTGCATTGTGCTGTACGACGCCAAGAATAACAAGAACGCCCGTCGCGCGCGCGCCAAGCCTGGAGCACCGATTTCTATCTCAAGTAAGGGTACTACCATGACTAACCTGTCAAATGGCGCATTCAACACGCCGGGGGGCCGCACCCCTGGCGTCGATACGGCTTACGTCGCGGCGTTCGAAAACCTGCGCATGACCGATGTGGAATCGGTCGGCGGCAAGAACGCATCGCTCGGTGAAATGATCAGCCAGCTCGCCGGCGCCGGCGTGTCGGTGCCGACCGGCTTCGCCACCACCGCGCTGGCGTTCCGTGATTTCCTCAACCATGCCGTCGATGGCGGCGCGTCGCTGGGCGACCGCATTGCCACCCGCCTCGAAGGCCTCGACATCGACGACGTGCGCTCGCTGGCCGCCGCCGGCGCCGAGATCCGCACCTGGATCGTCGAAACGCCATTCCAGCCGCGCCTGGAAGAAGACATCCGCAGTTTCTACGCCCGCCTGGTCGCCGATTCCGATGTCGAAATGTCGTTCGCCGTGCGCTCGTCGGCCACCGCCGAAGACTTGCCGGATGCATCGTTTGCTGGCCAGCAGGAGTCGTTCCTGAACGTGGTCGGCATCGACAACGTGTTAGAGGCAATGAAGCACGTGTTCGCCTCGCTGTACAACGACCGCGCCATCTCGTACCGCGTCCATAAGGGTTTTACCCACGCTGAAGTGGCCCTGTCGGCCGGCGTGCAGCGCATGGTGCGCTCGGACGTGGGCGCCGCCGGCGTCATGTTCACCATCGACACCGAGTCCGGTTTCAAGGACGTCGTCTTCATCACCTCCAGCTATGGCCTTGGCGAAACGGTGGTGCAGGGCGCCGTCAATCCCGACGAGTTTTACGTGCACAAACCGATGCTGCAACTGGGGAAATCGCCGGTCATCCGCCGCAACATCGGCTCGAAACTGATCAAGATGGAATTCACCAACGAAGCCAAAGCCGGCCGTTCCGTGAAAACTGTCGATGTGCCGATCGAAATGCGCAACCGTTACTCGCTGACCGACGAAGAAGTCGTGCAGCTGGCCAAGTATGCCGTCATCATCGAGAACCACTATGGCCGCGCGATGGACATCGAGTGGGGCAAGGACGGTCGCGACGGCAAGCTGTTCATCCTGCAGGCGCGTCCTGAAACGGTGAAGTCGCAGCAGAAATCGACCGACGCCCAGCTGCGCTACAAGATGAAAGGCACCGGCACCGTGCTGGTCCAGGGCCGCGCCATCGGTCAGAAAATCGGCGCCGGTCCCGTGCGCGTTATCAGCGACCCGTCGCAAATGGAGCGCGTGCAACCAGGCGACGTGCTGGTTGCCGACATGACCGACCCGAACTGGGAACCGGTCATGAAGCGCGCCGCGGCGATTGTCACCAACCGCGGTGGCCGCACCTGCCACGCGGCGATCATCGCCCGTGAACTGGGCGTGCCGGCCGTGGTCGGTTGCGGCGACGCCACCGAAATCCTCAAGGACGGCACCTTTGTCACCGTCTCCTGCGCCGAAGGCGACGAGGGCAAGATCTACGACGGCTTGCTGGAAACCGAAATTTCCGAAGTCGAGCAGGGTGAACTGCCAGCCATCAAGACGAAGATCATGCTCAACGTCGGCAACCCGCAACTGGCCTTCGACTTCCAGTCGGTGCCGAACGGCGGTGTGGGCCTGGCGCGCCTGGAATTCATCATCAACAACAATATCGGCGTGCACCCGAAGGCCATCCTCGAGTACCCGAATATCGATGCCGACCTGAAGAAAGCCGTGGAATCGGTGGCGCGCGGCCACGCCTCCCCGAAAGCGTTTTATATCGACAAACTGGCCGAAGGCATTGCCACCATTGCCGCTGCGTTCTGGCCAAAACCGGTCATCGTGCGCCTGTCCGATTTCAAATCGAACGAGTACAAGAAGCTGATCGGCGGTTCGCGTTACGAGCCGGACGAAGAAAACCCGATGCTCGGTTTCCGCGGCGTGGCGCGCTACCTGTCGCCTGATTTCGCCGAAGCGTTCGAAATGGAATGCGAAGCGATGAAGCGTGTGCGCAACGACATGGGCCTGACCAACGTCGAGATCATGGTGCCGTTCGTGCGTACCCTGGGCCAGGCTGAAAAAGTCATCGGCCTGCTGGGCAAGAACGGCCTGAAGCGCGGCGAAAATGGCCTGCGCGTCATCATGATGTGCGAAGTGCCATCGAACGCGATCCTGGCCGAGCAGTTCCTGGAACACTTCGACGGTTTCTCGATCGGTTCGAACGACCTGACCCAGCTGACCCTGGGCCTGGACCGCGATTCCGGTATGGCCTTGCTGGCAGCCGATTTCGACGAGCGCGATCCGGCCGTGAAAGCCTTGCTGTCGCTGGCGATTGCCGCTTGCCTCAAAAAGGGCAAGTACATCGGCATCTGCGGCCAGGGCCCATCGGATAATCCTGACTTTGCCCAGTGGCTGGTGGATCAGGGCATCGAGTCGATGTCGCTGAACCCGGATTCGGTCATCGATACCTGGAAAAAGCTGGCCGGCATTTAAGCAATTGACTAGGCGCAAAAATAGGGTGAAACTCGCAGTATCGGAAACGAGATAACCTGGCCATCAAACATTTTTGCGCTGAATGTAAACAACCCTCGTCGCCTTTGCAGGCGGCGGGGGTTTTTGTATTCTGAACGGGCGATATCAAAACAGGAGACAACCATGGCGGACTGGATGGTATGGCTGGCGGCAGCCGGCGTACTGATCGTGCTGGAGCTATTTACCGGCACATTTTATTTATTGATGATGGCGCTGGGCCTCGCGTTCGGCGCGCTGGCGGCGTGGCTTGGCGCAACGATGCCGATGCAGACGATTGTTGCGGCCGTGGTCGGCATCGTTGCCACCGGCCTGCTGCACCGCAGCCGCCTGGGCCGCCCGCCCAGACTCGATCCCGCGCGCGACAAGAACGTGAATATGGACATCGGCCAGCAACTGGCCGTGGACACCTGGCACGACGGCCACGCGCGCGTGATGTACCGTGGCGCGCTGTGGGATGTCGAGCTGGGACCCGGCGCGCAGCCGGCAGCAGGAGATTTTCGCATTGTCGAAGTGCAGGGCAGTCGCCTGATCGTGGCCAACGCCTGAATGCAATATCCTTACATTTAAAGGCTTTATATGGAATTTTCTTTCGGTACCGTCGCACTGGTTTTTTTCGTCATCGCCATGGTGTTCGTCTTCAAGACGATCAATGTGGTGCCGCAGCAGCACGCCTGGGTGGTCGAGCGCCTCGGCAAATACCATGCGACGCTCGCGCCCGGCCTGAACATCGTGGTGCCGTTCATCGATCGCATCGCCTACAAGCACATCCTCAAGGAGATCCCGCTGGACGTGCCGCCGCAGGTCTGCATCACGCGCGACAACACGCAGTTGCAGGTCGACGGCATCCTGTACTTCCAGATCACCGATCCGATGCGCGCCTCGTACGGTTCGTCGAATTACATCCAGGCCATCACGCAGCTGGCGCAGACGACCTTGCGTTCCGTGATCGGCAAGATGGAACTCGACAAGACCTTCGAAGAGCGCGACCACATCAACACCACCATCGTCAACGCCATCGACGAGTCGGCCGCGAACTGGGGCGTGAAAGTGCTGCGCTACGAAATCAAGGATTTGACGCCGCCGAAAGAAATCCTGCACGCGATGCAGGCGCAAATTACCGCCGAGCGCGAAAAGCGCGCCCTGATCGCCGCGTCTGAAGGGCGCCGCCAGGAACAGATCAACATCGCCAGCGGCGAGCGCGAAGCGTCGATTGCCCGCTCGGAAGGCGAAAAGCAGGCGTCGATCAACCGCGCCCACGGTGAAGCCGCCGCCATCGTCGCGCTGGCCGAAGCGAGCGCCGATGCACTGCGCAAGGTGGGCGCCGCGATTCGCGAGCCGGGTGGGCAGGATGCCGTCAACCTGCGCGTGGCCGAAGAATACGTGGATGCATTCGCCAACCTGGCCAAGACCAACAATTCCATCATCGTGCCGGCCAACTTGAGCGATATGAGTGGCCTGATCGCCAGCGCCATGCAGATCGTCAAGGTGCAGAAATAAGCGCAGCCATTGACACGGCGGTGGCGCCGCCGCTGGCACCACCGGTCAGTGCCGTGCAAGCCAGGTATGCGCTGCTGGGCGTCTTTTTCTTCAGTACGTCGATCGAGCTGTTTGCGCCGTTGGCGGCACTGCTGGTACTGAACCTCCTGTCCAGCTTTTGCATTTTTCTATGGTATTGCCGTGACCGCGATGCAACTGGCCGACGCCGCTCACTGGGCCGTAATATCGGCATCATCTTGTTACCCTTCATCGCCGTGCCCTGGTACCTGATGCGTCGCCAGCCACTGCGCGGCAAGGCCAGGGCGCTGCTGCGCTTTGTTGGCTTTGTCGGCCTGATGATGTCGGCGGGTTTGGCCGGGGCACTGCTTACGGCGCTGATTGCCGGATTGCTCGGGATGGATTTTGGGCCGACGGTATGAACCTGCCACGCGACGCAGGCCGGCCGGGGGCCCTGTTCGATGAGATTGCGTTTCCGGCGACTGTCAGCGTTTGAGATGTGACGCTGGATAAAAAGACGGCGTTCGATGGGGCGCCTGATACGGCTTGAACGCTGGCCATTCCTGGGGATCGACATGAGCAGGCGAAAACCGAGGCGGGTCACAAAAAAACCTGAATCTGCGACGACATGGCCGGAACGCATTCTGTTTATCTCCTGTGTCTTTACCCTGGCCGGTCTCTCCTTTCTGTTTCAAGACGACGTGGTGGTCCCGCACTGCATGCCTGGCGCCATTTCTGGCGTGGTGTCGAATTCCCAGTTGAACGGCAGGCTTGTTCACAGTGGGACAAAATTTTTTATCGATATCGGCGATCGTGAAGAACATGTGCTCGCAAAGTGTGTCAAACAATCATGTTCGGGGCCATACGAAATCCTTGCGCATGAAACCATCGGAGTGGCAGTGCACGCCGAGTTTTGCGGTCCGTTTCTTACTGGCGTTGCACTGAACCAAAAAACCGTTTTTGCACAGCAGCCGCCGACCCAGGCAGACATCGACAGGGACGCCCAGGTACGCTGGGAAATGGGGATGGTCTGTCTGATTTATCTGGCGGTTGTTGCGCTGTATTTCACCAGGCGATTCGTCAAATGGCGCCGTGCCACAGCGCCAACACGGTGATGCAACGGGTCGCGCGACCGCCTGCCAGGCCGCGCTTCGTGCGTCACTTGTCTATCAGAAGTTGACCGTGCCGGAGACCACCAAGGTGCGCGGCGCGCCCACCACCAGGTAGCCTGCGCCAGGGTAGCCACCGGACGAGGCCCAGTAGCTCTTGTCGGTCACGTTGTCCACGCGCGCTCGCCAGGTCACGTCATGCTCGGCGAACTTCATGGCGTAGCTCACGCCCAGATCGAGGCGGGTCCACGAGGGCAACTTCTGCGTGTTGGCGCCGTCGGCAAACTGCGTGGCGGTGTACAGCACGCGGGCATTCAGATTCAGGCCCGGCAGATTCGGCACATCCCACTCGCCGCCCAGGTTCAGCTGGGTTTTCGGTACGCCGATGGCATCCTTGCCCTGGTTCACCGCGCCGGCCGTGGTCACTTGCTCTGCGTCGAGCAGGGTCAGGCCGCCCAACAAGCGCAGGCCCTGTACCGGGATGCCGAACACCGATAACTCCAGCCCGCGGTTGCGCTGCTCGCCATACACGTCGAAACGGGGACCGACGATATAGGCGGCCGGTTGCGCAGTGGTGAACAGCGCAGCGCTGATGCCGAATTTGCCGCTGTCATACTTGATGCCGATTTCTTTCTGTTCCGACTTGTACGGCGCAAACGCGTCGCCGACGTTGTCGATCGGTGCGCTGGTGCCATCGGCGCGGATGTAGGTGCCGGATGCGACCGGTCCAGTCTGCAACGCTTCGATGTAGTTGGCGTACAGCGACACGCCTTTCATGGGCTTGAAGACAATCCCCGCCACCGGCATGTTGGCGGTCTGGTCGTAATGCGATTCGCGCACGCCCGTGTTGTAGTTAAAGCCGTCCGAGCGAATGCGCTGGTGGCGCAGCCCCACCGTCAGCAGTACCTTGTCGTCCAGCATGGCCAGCGTGTCGGCCACGGCGTAGCTGGTCAGATCGGCGCTGGCGGTGACGTGCGGGCTGCTCATGCTGCCGGCAGGGAAATAGCTGGTGTCCGGGGAAGGGCGATCGACCGGGCGATAGATATTCGTGGCCACGCCGGCAAAATTGCTGATCGCATAGGCATTGCGGAACTCGGACGAGTAGGCCGATGCGGTGCCGCTCAAGGTGTGGCCGATGGTTCCCGTGCGGAAGGTGCCGCGCATGCCCACTTCGCCGGTGCTCACCTTATCTTTGCGCACATTGTCAAAGCGGTAGATGCTGGCGTCACCCGCGCCATTGCTGACCGTCGGTGAACCGAGTGCATTGAATTCGTCGCCGCTGCGCGCACCCAGTGCCGCCCATGCCACCACGTTTTTGGCCAGGTTGACTTCCCCGCGCAGCGTGCCGAAGGTGTCGCGCTCGGTCGAGTATGCCCATGGCTGGGAGAAATTGCTGCTGGCATCCGGCGCGGCAATCATCGGCACACCGAAGCCCAGCGTCACGCTGGGACGCGGGTTGCTCAGTTTGTGGTCCTGGTAGCCAACGTCGGCCGACAGGCGATAGCCGTCGCCGCGGTAATCCATGCCCACCGCCAGCACCGAGAGTTGGCGCGATTCGCGGTCGATGGCGGTGTCGCCATCGCGCCGCACGGCATTCACGCGCACGCCGAAACGATCGCCTTCGCCGAAGCGGCGCGAAATATCCGTCGCGACATACGCCTGGCCGCCCGATTCGACGCCGACAGTCACTTGCGTGAGCGGCGTGTTGGCCGCGCGCTTTGGCAGCAGGTTGATGGCGCCGCCGTTGCCGCCGCCGCCAGGCGCCGCGGCACCGTTGATGAAACTGTTCGCGCCACGAAACACTTCGACGCGCTCGAGCAGTTCGGACGCGACAAACTGGCGCGGCAGCAAGCCATACAGGCCGTTGTAGGCCAGATCATCCGAGTTCAGCGGAAAACCGCGGATTACGTACAGTTCCTGGTAATTGCCGAAACCGCGCGCCACGCGTACCGACGGATCGTTCTGGACGACGTCGGCAACGCTCCTGGCCTGCTGGTCCGCGATGATGGCCTGGGTGTAGTTGGTGCTGTTGAACGGCGTGTCCATGATGT
Organism: Massilia sp. S19_KUP03_FR1; assembly: GCF_036688685.1. Lineage (NCBI taxonomy): Bacteria > Pseudomonadati > Pseudomonadota > Betaproteobacteria > Burkholderiales > Oxalobacteraceae > Massilia > Massilia sp. S19_KUP03_FR1. The sequence goes on from NZ_JAQQPS010000010.1 coordinate 185,346, forward strand.
CGACATTGCCCAGCAAGCCGAGGCGCCCGCCGCGCGCCACCTGGCCACCGGCGTAGGCCGCCGGCAAGCCTTGCGCCGAGGCGTCGGCCGAGGCGCGCACGACCACCGTTGGCATGGCCTCGGTGTCGGCGGATTGCGCGAAGGCGCTGCCAGCCATCATCAGGAGAGCGGCGAGGGCGAGGGGAGTGCGGCGAAAATGGACAGGCTTCATTGTGTGTGCACGTTATTTTTGAATGAGAATGGTTCGCATTATATTCGTAATAGCTTGCCGCCGTAAATGAGAACCATTATTATCTGGGTCTTCACCTATCGTCCGATGCCGTCATGACACCCAACACGCTGCGCCGCTGGTCCTGGATCCACAAGTGGAGCAGTTTGATTTGCACCGTTTTCATGCTGCTGCTGTGCATCACCGGCCTGCCACTGATCTACCACCACGAAATCGTGCACGCGCTGGGCAATGACGTAGCCGCCCCCGTGATGCCGGATGACACCCCCCGTGCCGATATCGACAAGGTGATTGCCAGCGGCATGGCCGCGTATCCCGGCAAGATGATGATGTACCTGTCGCAGGACAAGGACGAGCCGGGCATGTGGGCCCTGACGCTGGGCGATTCGCCGACTGACGAAAACTACAAGCCGCTGCTGGTCGATGCCCGCACCGCCCAGCTGCTGCCGGAGCCGCCGGTCGAGGGTGGTCCCTTCATGTCCCTGATGTTCCACCTGCACGTCGACCTGTACGCCGGCCTGTGGGGCAAGCTGTTCCTCGGCTTGATGGGCTTGCTGCTGATCGTCGCCCTGGTCTCCGGCGTGGTGCTGTACGCGCCCTTCATGCGCAAGCTGCAATTCGGCACGGTCCGTCACGAACGCAGCCGCCGCGTGCGCTGGCTCGACCTGCACAATGTGCTGGGCATCGTCACGCTGGTGTGGGCGCTGGTGGTCGGCAGCACCGGCATGATCAATACCTGGGCCGACCTGCTGCTGAAGGTTTGGCAAAACACGGAACTGGCCGAGATGACGAAGCCGTACGCCGGCCTGCCGCCAGTCACCAAACTGGCGTCGATGCAGCAGGCCATCACCACCGCGCAGAACACGGCGCCCGGCATGGAAGTCGGCTTCGTCGCCTTCCCCGGCACGCCGTTCGCCACGCCGCACCATTACGGCGTCTTCATGCATGGCGATTCGCCGCTGACCTCGCGCCTGCCCAAGCCGATTCTGATCGATGCCCAGACCGGCGTGGTGTCGGCCAGCGGCGACCTGCCGTGGTACCTGGCTGCGCTGCTGGTGTCGCAGCCGCTGCACTTCGGCGACTACGGCGGGCAAGCCCTGAAACTGTTGTGGGCCTTGCTCGACCTCGCCACCATCGTGGTGCTGATCACGGGTTTATATTTGTGGCTGAAACGTGGCAGGGCAGCCGCTGCGAAGCCGGCCGAACAGCGCGCGCGCGAGGCGGCATGATGCAGCCCTTCGGCCCCATCTGGACCGCGCCGGTCGTGCTCGGCATGCTGACCATCGTCGGCCTCGTCAGCGCGCTGGTCGGCGACGGCGTCTGGGATGCGCTGTCCGCGCTGACGCTCGGTGCCGTGGTGGCGGTGGGCGGGTATTACAGCCTGCGCCGGCCGTAAGCCAGTCCTAAGCCTCGGCCGCCGCGAATCCCTTATAACTGGTTATTACAACTATTTAAGGGGAGTCGCCATGCGCAATATCAGTAGCAGGCTGTTTCGGGAAAACAAAGGGTTTATTTTGTTCCTGTGTTTGTTCGGCGTGTTCCGCACCGCCGTGGCAGACTGGAATCCGATCCCCTCGTCGTCGATGCACCCGAACTTGTTGGAAGGCGACGTGGTATTCGTCAATCGCCTCGCGTTCGACCTGAAACTGCCGCTGACCGATATCGTCGTCTCGCACCTGGGCGACCCGGTGCGCGGCGACGTCGTCACGTTTGCCTCGCCTAAGGACGGCACCCGCCTCATCAAACGCATCGTGGCAGTACCGGGCGACGTTGTGGAAATGCGCAACGAGCAGCTGGTCATCAACGGCAAGGCGGCGCAATACCAGGTCCTCGACCAGGCCACCGAGAAACTTCCCGGCGGCGTGGCCGAGGCTTATCGCCTGCATGAAACCGTCGACGGGCGCGGCCACCGCATCCAGGTGATGCCGCAGCTGCAGGCACGAAGCAACTTCGCGCCAATCACCATTCCGGCCGACCAGTTCATGATGCTGGGGGATAACCGCGACAACAGCGCCGACTCGCGCTACATCGGCCTGGTGCCGCGCCACTTGCTGGTCGGGCGCGCGGTGCGGGTGCTGGTATCGGCCGACTACCAGGGCAACTGGGCACCGCGCACGGAGCGCTTCGGAATGCGCCTGGAGTAATTATTTAGGGCGGTACAGCGCGCACAGCTTGTTGCCGTCCGGGTCGCGCACGTAGGCCAGCCAGAGGGCGCCGAAAGGCGATTCGCGCGGACCTGGCGGCGCCTCGATCGATTGGCCGCCCAGTGCGACAGCCGTGTCGTGGAACTGTTGTACTTGTTCCGGCGAAGCGCATTTGAAACCGATGGTCGCGCCATTCGCGACGGTCGCCGCTTCGCCGTCGATCGGTTCGCTGATCGCGAAGCTGTTGCCGTCGTGCCGGTAAAACAGGCGGGTGTGGCCGGATGGCCCGATGTTGCGTACCGGCTCGCCGGCGCCGAGCAGGCCGAGGACGGCGTCGTAAAATTGTTGCGAGCGGTCGATGTCATTCGAGCCGATCATGATGTGGTTGAACATCCTGGTCTCCGTGCTGGGTTGGTAGAACTGGCATGGTAGCCCGGCGGCGCGAAAATGGGGCCATAAAAATGGGGCCTTGAAGTGTGCGCAGTGCAACAATTCGGTACAATCGCGGGCCGGACGCAGATTGCCGCATCGTGCGTAGTTCCGTTGTGCCGGGTTTAGACAAGAAGGCGCAACAAGATGCAAAGAATGCTCACCGTCATACTGGCCTGCCTCGGCATGGTCGGGGCCCTGGCCATCGACACCTATTTACCTTCCATGCCGGACATCGGCCGCGCCTTCGCCGTCGGCCCCATCGCCGTCCAGCAAACCCTCTCCGTTTTCCTGTTCACCTTTGCCTTCATGATGCTGTTTTACGGCACGCTGTCCGACTCGTTCGGCCGCCGTCCCGTGATCCTGGTGGCGTTGACGGTCTACACGCTGGCCTCGGCCGGCGCGGCGTTTGCACCCAGCTTCGGCGTGCTGCTGGCCTGCCGCGCGCTGCAGGGCCTGGCGGCCGGTGCCGGCTCGGTGGTCGGCCAGGCCATTGTGCAGGACCGCTTCGAGGGCGCGCAGGCGCAAAAAATCATGTCACATATCATGATGGTGTTCGGCCTGGCGCCGGCCATTGCCCCCATCCTTGGCGGCTGGCTGCAGGTGGCCTTCGGCTGGCGCTCGACGTTCATCTTTCTCACCGCGTTCGGCGCCCTGATGATCCTGCTGTGCTGGAAGCTGTTGCCGGAAAGTTTGCCCGCGGCAAAACGCCACGCCTTTCACCCGGGCAGCATCGCGCGCAATTACATCAAGGTGCTGGGCCATCCGCGCTTCGTGCTGCTCTCGCTGGCGATTGGCATGGCCTTCGGTGGGCTGTCGCTGTACATCGGCTCGGCCGCGAATTTCGTCATGCAGATCCTGCACTTGCCGGAAACCGCGTTTGGCTGGATGTTCGTTCCGCTCATCAGCGGCATGGTGATTGGTTCGGCCTGGGCCGGCAAGCGCGCCGCGACCGTCGCGCCGGTCCGCATGAAGTGGCTGGGTTTTGGCGTGATGGCGCTCGCCTGCGTGCTTAATGTCGGCTACACCGCGCTGTTTACGCCCGCCATTCCGTGGGCCGTGCTGCCGCTGATGGTCTACACCTTCGGTCTGGCGGTGGCGATGCCGGCAATCCAGGTCGGCGCGCTGGCGCTGTTTCCGGACAACCGGGGTCTGGCGTCATCGATGCTGGGGTTCATCCAGATGATGTCGTTTGCGCTGGTATCGGGACTGGTGGCGCCGCTGTTGTTCGATAGCGCGTTCAAGCTGGCGTGCGGCGTGACGGTGGGGCTGGCGCTGAGTTTCGCGTGCTGGCAGGCCAGCACGCGTGTAAAACAAGCGTAATTAGCGGCGGTTCGACTTCATCGCCGAGTCGACTTCGCGCTTGGCGTCGCGGTCTTTCTCGGTGGAGCGCTTGTCGTGCTGCTTTTTACCTTTGGCCAGCCCAATTTCGCATTTCACGCGGCCGCCCTTGAAGTGCAGGTTCAGCGGCACCAGGGTAAACCCGGAACGCTCGACCTTGCCGATCAGTTTATCGAGCTCGGCGCGGTGCAGCAGCAGCTTGCGGGTGCGCACGGCTTCCGGATGGGAGAACGACGAGGCGGTCGGCAGCGAGCTGACGTGGGCGCCGAACAGGAACAGTTCGTCGCCGCGCACGACGACATACGCTTCCTTGATCTGCACCCGCGATTCGCGGATGGCTTTCACTTCCCAACCTTCAAGCACGACGCCCGCTTCCCAGCGGTCCTCGATGAAGTAGTCGTGGAAGGCTTTTCTGTTATCAACAATGCTCATGAAAAATCGCTAAATTCTGCCGGTCGGTTAAACTACTGTTGTCGCGTTCGCAAACGCTGCACGCAACGACAAACTAAACAGCATCATAACAAACTAAGCAAACGGTTCAACAATGGCAGTCGTGCATAAATCAGTCTTACTCGGTTACAGCGCAGAACAGATGTTCGACCTGGTCGCCAAGGTCGAGGATTACCCCAAGTTTTTACCTTGGTGCAACGCGGTGAAAGTCATCGAGCGCGACGGCGACAAGCTGGTCGCGCAGATCGGCATCAATTTCCATGGCGTCAAACAAAGCTTCACCACCGAGAACCGCAATGTGCGCCCGGTGCAGATGAAGATGCACCTGGTCGATGGCCCGTTCAAGGTGCTCGAAGCGGTGTGGAGTTTCAAATCCTTGCGTGCCGATGCCTGCAAGATCGATTTCGACATGCATTACGAATTCTCCAGCATCATCCTGGAGCAGCTGGTCGGCCCGGTGTTCGGCATGATCGCCAACAGCATGGTCGACTCGTTCTGCAAGCGCGCCGATACGGTCTATGGGTGACGCGGCCTTCGACGTGATCGTGGCCTGGGCCACGCCGGGGCAGGCGCTGCTGCGGCCGGTGCAGGTCGTGCCTGGTAACACGATCGCGCAGGCGATCGCCGCCAGCGGCGTGCTGGCGGACCTGCCGGAAATCGACCTGGCCGTTTGCCCGGTCGGCATCTACGGCAAAAAGAAGCCGCTCGACACGCTCGTGCGGCCGCTCGACCGCATCGAGATTTACCGTCCGCTGGTGGCCGACCCGAAAGAGTCGCGCCGGCGCCGCGCCGCACACAAGAGCGCGCAGACCGGTTAAGCGAACGCGCGCTATTTGCAGTCTTTGAGGATGGTCGCGATGCGCGCCTGTTCCTTGGCCTTGTCTTCTTCCGTCATGACGTTGCCTTCGGCGCGCAGGCGGCGGCCGGTGTCAAGCTGCGCCTTGTTCTGCGCAGCGGCCTCGCAACTGGCGCGCTTGTTGTCCGCCGTTTTCTTCTCTGCCGCCGCTTTCTTGTCACTCTCGCTTGACTCCGCGTGGCGCTTTTTGTAGTCCGCCTCGCGTTCGGCGAGGGTGGGCGCTGGCTTGGCAGCCGAGGCCGGCGCGGCGGGTTCCGCCTTGGGTTCCGCCTTGGGCTGCGCCATCCCGTGCGGCATTTTCAAAATTTTCGCTGCCGGCGTGTTGGTCGGTGGCGGCTGGTCGGAGTACTGGCGCACGCCTTTTTCATCGAGCCAGGCATATTGGGCGTGGGCGATGGCGCTGACGATCAGCATCGCGCCGAGCAGGATGGCTTTGGTGGTGTGGTTTCGCATGAAGTGAGAGGGTGAAGGTCGCAACGGTGCCCGCGAATCCTAGCGTTCTGCCAGGTGCTCGTAGACGAAAGATTTGAGGGCCAGCACGGTCGGTTCGTCGACTTCTTCGTCGAACTCGATTCCGTAGCGCATTTGCTGCGACAGCTTGCCCTTGATCGAGCGGATCGTGCAGGGCACGGTGATGACGCGCAGTTTGTCCGACAGTTTGACGCGAAACGCCATCTTCAGCCGGGTGCCCGCCTGGCCCAGGATAAAACCGGAGGCGAGGGCACAGCCGCCACCGGACAGGTCGGTGATCAGCGCCGGGACGGTGTAGCCATCGGGCATGGTAATCGATGCCGGAATGTGCGCGTCGACGCGCAGGGCCTGGCGAAACGACTTGGTCACGGCGTCCTGCGGCGAGCGCAGGAACAGGTGCGCGCTGGGCAGGGGCGAGTAGCGCAGCACGGTGGTCTTGAACAGGCAGATGCTGCGCCCCAGGATGATCTGCACGGTGACCGGCATGCCTTCGAAGTTGTTCCAGCCCTGGGCGCCCGACCCCAGCGGCGGGGCGGACACGATCACCGACTGCATGGGAATGCGCCCGAAATACTCGACGTTGACCTTGCGCGGCTCGAAATCGTTCGGCAACTGGAAGGTCAGGATCACGCCCTCGGTGTTGTGGCGCAGGTGTTTCAAGGGGTCCGGGTTGTGCGCCTCCGGCTCCGATTCCGCTCCGCCCTCGGCCAGCACGATGTCGCGCCGGTTGTCGGAGGTGGTGGCAGCGCGCACGGGCACGGCCAGCATCAGGCGGCGCCGCACTTCTTCGTCGGCAATGGGAAACCCGGTCGGCGCCAACAATTCACCAGAACGCAGGTAGATCGCCCAGGGCAGCTTGGTGCCGACCTTCAGGTCGCTCTCCGAGAGGTGGACGAATTGTTGCTTTGACATAGGGTATAGGCGAGATTTTTGAGTGCAAGGAATGCGTCGACGCATACCGTCTGCGAAAGTTCGCTAAATATAGCGCAATTTCCCCTGACAAAATTGTTTATTTAGTCAACGCCAATTGTTGGTCGGCAATTACCGCTGCCGTCGAGCGCAGCAGTGCGCCATTCTTCAGAGAAATACGCTAGGCGGGACGGCAAGGCCGAAAGTCTGTATAATTTGCTTTTGCGCCTATAGGAAAATGCTATGCGTCTACTTCAGAAAGCACTCACGTTCGATGATGTGCTGCTCGTCCCGGCTTATTCAAATGTACTTCCAGCCAACACTTCCCTTCGTACCAAACTGACGCGTAACATCACGCTGAACATTCCGCTGCTCTCTGCCGCGATGGACACCGTGACCGAGGCCCAGCTGGCCATCGCCATGGCGCAGGAGGGCGGCATCGGCATCGTGCACAAGAACCTCAGCCCCAAGGACCAGGCCCGTGAGGTAGCGCGCGTCAAGCGTTTCGAAGCCGGCGTGCTGCGCGACCCGATCACCGTGCCGCCGACCATGAAAATCCGTGACGTGCTGGCACTGTCGCAGCAGCATGGCATCAGTGGTTTCCCGGTCGTCGAAGGCAAAACCGTGGTCGGCATCATCACCAACCGCGATTTGCGCTTCGAAGAAGACCTTGACGCCGAAGCCTCGGCCAAGATGACCCCGCGTGAAAAACTGGTATTCGTCAAGGACGATGCCGACACCGTCGAGGCCAAGCGCCTGATGAACAAGCACCGCCTCGAGCGCGTGTTGGTGGTGGACGACAATTTCGAATTGCGCGGCCTGATCACCGTGAAAGACATCATGAAGTCGCACGACCACCCGTTCGCATCCAAAGATGCACAGGGTAAATTGCTGGTCGGCGCGGCCGTGGGCGTGAGCGCCCGCGATGAAGAACGCATCGAGCTGCTCGTTGCCGCCGGCGTGGACGTGCTGGTGGTTGATACCGCCCACGGCCACTCGCAGGGCATTCTTGACCGCGTGAAGTGGATCAAGGAACGCTATCCGCAAGTGGACGTCATTGGCGGCAATATCGCCACCGCTGCCGCTGCGCGCGCCCTGGTCGAACACGGCGCAGACGCCGTCAAGGTCGGCATCGGCCCTGGCTCGATCTGCACCACCCGCATCGTCGCCGGTGTCGGCGTGCCGCAAATCACCGCCATTTCGAACGTGGCCAAGGAACTCGAAGGCACGGGCGTGCCGTGTATCGCCGACGGCGGCATCCGCTTCTCGGGCGACATTTCGAAAGCCCTGGCGGCAGGCGCCTCCACCGTCATGATGGGTTCGATGTTTGCCGGTACCGAAGAAGCGCCGGGCGAAGTCATTTTGTACCAGGGCCGCAGCTACAAATCGTATCGCGGCATGGGCAGCCTGGGCGCGATGGCCGAAGGTTCGGCTGACCGCTACTTCCAGGAAGCATCGTCGAAAGCCGACAAATTCGTGCCGGAAGGTATCGAAGGCCGCGTTGCTTACAAAGGCAGCGTGCTGGCGATTATCTATCAACTGGTTGGCGGCGTGCGTCAGTCGATGGGTTATTGCGGTTGCGCCACCATCGATGAATTGCGCGAAAAAGCGGAGTTCGTCGAGATCACGTCGGCGGGCATGCGCGAGTCGCACGTGCACGATGTGCAGATCACCAAGGAAGCGCCGAACTACCGTTCGGAATAATCTTCGAAGCGGCGCTGAAAAGCGCCGTTTGCTTATGTACTTTAAGAAAATCCAGCCATGCACTCAAAAATTCTCATCCTCGATTTCGGTTCCCAGGTTACCCAGCTGATCGCCCGCCGCGTGCGCGATTCCGGCGTGTTTTCCGAAGTGTTTCCCCATGATGTCAGCGACGAATTCGTGCGCAACTACGGCGCTGCCGGCGTGATCCTGTCGGGCAGTCACAGTTCCACGCTGGAAGGCGACGCGCCGCGCGCGCCGGACGCCGTGTTCGAGTTGGGCGTGCCGGTCCTCGGCATCTGCTACGGCATGCAAACCATGGCTGCCCAGCTCGGTGGCAAAGTGGAAAACGGCAGCGTGCGTGAATTCGGTTACGCCGAAGTGCGCGCACGCGGCCACACAGCGCTGCTGAACGGCATCAACGACTTCGTCACCGATGAAGGCCACGGCATGCTGCGCGTCTGGATGAGCCACGGCGACAAAGTGCTCGACATGCCACCTGGCTTCAAATTGATGGGCAATACGCCAAGTTGCCCGATCGCCGCGATGGCCGACGAAGAGCGCCGTTTCTACGGCGTGCAATTCCACCCGGAAGTGACGCACACGGCGCAGGGCAAGGCCATGATTGGCCGCTTCGTGCATGAAATCTGCGGCTGCAAAGCCGAGTGGAACATGCCGGATTATATTTCCGAAGCGGTCGAGAAAATCCGCGCGCAAGTGGGCACAGATGAAGTCATCCTGGGCCTGTCAGGCGGCGTCGATTCGAGTGTCGCTGCCGCACTGATCCACCGCGCGATTGGCGACCAGCTGACCTGCGTGTTCGTCGACCACGGTCTGCTGCGCCTGGACGAAGGCAAGATGGTGATGGACATGTTCGCCAAGAACCTGGGCGTGAAAGTCATCCGCGTCGATGCCGAAGAGCAGTTCCTCGGCCACCTGGCCGGCGTGACCGATCCGGAATCCAAGCGCAAGATCATCGGCCGCGAATTCGTCGAAGTGTTCCAGGTCGAGTCAAGCAAGCTGCCGAATGCAAAGTGGCTGGCGCAGGGCACGATTTATCCGGACGTCATCGAAAGCGCTGGCAAAGGCAAAAAGGGTCAGACCATCAAGAGCCATCACAACGTTGGCGGTTTGCCGGACACCTTGAAACTGTCGCTGCTGGAACCCTTGCGCGAATTGTTCAAGGATGAAGTGCGCAAACTGGGCGTCGCGCTCGGCCTGCCGCACGACATGGTGTATCGCCACCCGTTTCCGGGCCCGGGCCTGGGTGTGCGCATTCTTGGCGAAGTCAAGAAAGAGTACGCGGATCTGCTGCGCCGCGCCGATGCCATTTTCATCGAAGAACTGCGTAACACGCCGTGCGACTTGCCGGCGGTGCAGGGGATCGATGCGGGCGATGCGCCGGCCAACTGGTACGAAGCGACCAGCCAAGCGTTTGCCGTGTTTCTGCCCGTGAAATCGGTGGGCGTGATGGGGGACGGCCGGACCTATGAATGGGTTGTTGCCCTGCGCGCGGTGCAGACGCTGGACTTCATGACGGCGCAGTGGGCGCACTTGCCGCACGCCTTGCTGGGCAATGTGTCGAACCGGATCATCAACGAAGTGCGGGGGATTAACCGCGTCGTATATGACATTTCGGGGAAACCGCCGGCGACGATCGAGTGGGAGTGACGAGCTCGCTTTAAGTGTTTGATTTTTAAGCACTAATTTTTCTCGTTGGTGAAGCTGAAGGCATTCTCAACGAGATTTTTTTGGTTCGCAGGTTTGGGTGATGTTCGCGTTGCCCAAACACGCACGCTTGTGCTGCAAGCGGACGGCTGCTTCCGCCACACTCCGGCGGCAAAATGCAACGGTAACGACACGATGCAATGCAGGTTGGGTGACGGTGCACTGTTCTCCAACAGCGCAGCCTTGCGTCTTACCGTGCTGCCGGTGAACGATGCGCCGGTTGCAACCGACCTGTCGTCCAGCCTGTTGCAAGGCGCGGGCGTATCGCTGCAGTCGCTCGCTTCCGCGGGGCTCGCGATATCGGCGAACTTCACGCGTGCCTCTGCGAGCGGCGGACAGGTGCGCCAGAATCCTTCGTCTCCGCGAAAGCCGGGCAATCCGTAACCGACGTTAATGCCCGCATCGGCGCTGATCAGCATCCCATCTGCCTGTCTGATCAGCTGGGCTGCCCTGGCAATTGGGTTGAAATTGTTCACGGTCGTTCTCGTAAAGTCTGGACGGTTGAATTCGCCAAGGGAGTGGTATAACCGAGCCGCAGCGGATGTGCTGGGGCATATCTTGACGCTGGCGCAGGCGAAACCGCCCGGCAACGCCGAGCGCACTGAAAAATGTAGAAAAAGTAGCAAGAATCTTCGGATTGGATGCTTGAAAATGAAAATTCAGGCATCCGAGAAACGCGTCCACATTGCGTGCATCGTCTGCACCGAAATCATTCATTGTTCGGCGCGTCCCTAAGAAAAAGATCATGCGCGCGACCGTTTCCTCGCCGAGATCGAGAGCGTTACGCCGCGGGGCAAGCTGCACAAGCTGGTCGAACCGTTCTATCCGAAGGTCGAGGGCGCGGGTCGTCCGCCAATCGGCCTGGCGGGCTTGCTGCGCCTGTAGGTGGGGAGCCTGGCTGTCATAGATCGCATCTTCAGTGACCGACCTGGACAGGGTGCAGATCGCGCGCCTGTCAAATTCACCCACCTTTCGTCATTGAAGGAGGGTAAAGACGTCGGTGTTGATCAGCTGTCGGTTCATTTTAAGTTACGATGCCGACGCGGTAACGCGCGCATGCGGGCAGAACGACCACGCTCCTGCAGGAGACCGTGTTGACACGCGAATACAAGGTGCAGTCGTCTGTGAAAAGTGGGATACTCGGGCCGAGGGCACGTTATGAACGTCAACAACCCGGAGCGTTGCATGCCACTTGACCTTTTTGATCCTATTGCCGTCAAGCTGCAGACACAGCACCTTGAGGGCGAGCTTGGCACCACGCTGATGGGGGTGGACGGCCTGTGGCTTGCGCTCGTGGAGGATGCCGATCGTTTCGAGTCGGCAGAGGCGGATTTGGCTTCGCGCATGCGCATGGACAACACGCCAAGCGGCGTGCTGGTACTCTCCCGGCCACTCGCTGCCAAAATTTTCGGACCTGTGCCGCCACACTTGCTGGCGGCAGGTATCACTATGCACCGCAGCAAGTATTTAGACTTGTCTAAAAGCGCTTATGCATTACTGCACGAATATCTGCACATGATGGAATTGATGGACCGCAGCCTCGCTGACCTCGATCGTATCGCGCTGGATGCGTCCGTGGCTGGCTAGCGTAGACACGAGCGGATCGACGTCCCAGCGGCGAATGGCGCTGCCCGACTCTGTTGCAGGGAAGTTGTGGCTTGTCGTTTGACTGTATGGTTCGCTAGACCGAGGGTCGACACGATCGCCGTGGTGGCTCCGTCAGGCGCTTTCAAGAGGATGCATTGTGTCCAACCAGATTATGGCGCTTCACCGGGTTTCTCCACGCTGTTACGACCTGACTGGTCTGCGAACCGGCAGTGTCCGTGACCAATTGCTTCGGTCAACCCTGATGGTCAATGCCCTCTGCGCCGAATCCTTGATCGGTGCCGGTTCCCCCCTGCTAATTTTCGGGGCGGGGGCCGCCGGCATGAATGCGGCGATGCTGGCTGCGGCGCGCCATGTCGATGTCACCGTGGTGGAACTGACCACGAACGTGTTTCCCAGTATTTCGGCTTCCTGGCTGCGGCGGATCGATCCGACCGAGTACGACTGGCCGCACGGACACTGGAAAACGGCGCGCTTTCCCATGGTCGGCACTATTCCATTGCCGCAAACTGCGGCCATGTCCGGCGCTTCGCTCGCCTCGGCTTTCACCAAGCAATGGGACAATTTCCTCAAGACCCGCAACGGCCGCAACGGCTATGGCACGGTGACATTGCTGCAGGGGCTGGATGCCCGTGCGCTGGTCGAGTCCGATCTTTCCGCGAACCTTTTCCTTGAAGTCCACGGGAACTGGCTGCCAGGGGCGGCGGCCATGCAGACCAGGCAGTTCGGCGCCCGCTTGTCATGCATGGGTTACGGCAAGGAGCAGGTCAGCGAGATACCCTTGCTGGGCATGTGGCAGGGCTATGTTGGTCCGGAATTCTGGACCGACAGCGATGGTATCGATGCGTACCAGCCGCTACCGGCGGGGGTCAACAAGATCGTAATTTCCGGTGCAGGCGACGGGGGCATGCAGGATCTTCAGCGCGCGTCAACCTCCCTGTTTGGGCGCCTTCTCTACGAATTGCTGGAAGTGGCTGACAGCAGAAACCCCTCGCCGACATCCAGCATCCTGCCAACCGATGGCATGTTGAACATAATGATGAGCGCCGAAGAAACGGCACGACGTGCATTTGGCTGGGCACCGAGCCGCCATGGTGTACCGCACACCTTGCAGAAGTGGCACGACACATTTAAGCAGGCGATTGACAAGATGGTGCACGGCTGGCCACTCAACGTCGCCACGCATGTTGCGCAAAATCTGTTCCGGCCTGAACTGCTCGACCCGAGTTCGCCGCTGCAAATTACCTGGTTAATGCGCGACGCCACACCGGGCTATGCTTACGCGCTGAACCGCTACCTGAGTGTTTTGCTCTGCTCGCTAGCTGAGCGCCTCGTGCCCGGTCGCATCGAGGTATTCCCTTCAAGCACCTTGTATTCGATTGCCCCGGTCGGACACATCTGCACCAGTGCTGCCACCTGCCTCGGCAAGAGGCATGCCGTGGAAATCGACCACGGCAATGGGATGCAGTCGAAGCGTGATGCCGATCTGATCATCGTTCGCCACGGTGTCATACCGCAACGCCTCTCGAAAAGCGCTCCTGTGCCAGAACAGATGACGCCGTACGACCTGCCTCACTAGCGGTGGTTGTCAAGCTGGTTGTCGCGTTAGCGGCTGTTAGGCTGCTTTTCTAAATGCAGGCGAATTAGTTGCTGGCGCTTTGGTTTCGACGATCATAACGTTGGGGTTGAGATGCACTTCTTTGACGACAGACCAGTTGCGTATCCAGCAGCACTGACCGGCAGCAGGACTGATCGTTCATTCCGATCGGTGCAGCCAGTATGCCAGCGCGCTGTGCCAGAAACTCTTGTGGGAAAACGGCTTTGTCTGCAGCATGAGCCGTAAAGGTAATTGCTGGGATACTCAGTTCCATCAACGGCGAAGTGGCGCGCGTTCTGCTGGCGCGCGGCTGGCGCGTGCAGGCCATGCATCGTGCCCCGCAAAGTGTTGCAGAAAAAGAAGATGGCCTGCAGTGGTGCGTCGGCGATGCGATGAACCAGCAGGACGTCATCAGCGCAGCGCAAGGCGTGGCGCTGATCGTGCATGCGGTGAACCCGCCCGGCTACCGCAACTGGGATGCACTGGTGCTGCCGATGCTCGATAACACGATTGCCGCGGCACGCCTGAGCGGCGCACGCATTTTGCTGCCCGGCACGGTCCACAACTTCGGGCCAGATGTTTTCCCGCTCATCGAAGAGGATGCGCCACAGAATCCGCGCACGCGCAAGGCTGCCATCCGGGTCGAGATGGAGGCGCGCATGCAGGCGTCCGCCGCGACCGGGGTGCGTACCTTGATCGTGCGCTCGGGCGATTTTTTCGGCCCGAATGTCGGTAACAGCTGGTTCTCACAGGGCCTGGTGAAGCCAGGAATTCCGTTCCTCCAAACTTATGCAAACCTAACCGAAGCTAGGTTTTTTTGCCGTTGGATTCCTGCTTCAACGGGGCCGGTTTCGCTTTGCGATTGTTTGCAAAGCCAGCGCCTTCCCTTCCACAGGCGCAGTGCCATGGCACTGCCGGCGGAACTCGCCGCTGTAGTTCTCGAATTGATGGCCGCAATAAGATCGCGGTCATGGTCATGGTCATGATGCGACGGTTGACAGCATCGCCACTGTCGCGATGACTAGACCCACTGCCATTGGCCTTGGTTTTCGGCTTGCCGCAGGTACAGATGGCCGAGCCGCCTTCAAATCCAGTGCGTGAACTGACATCGGTGCCGGTGGGGCACGGTATCTGGCGCATCAATAACGGTACCACGGTGGTGGAATGTGGCGATCACCTGGTTCTGTTCGAACTGGCTGTGCTGCCGGACGAGGCGAAAGCCACCCTCGCTTTTGCTCGCAAGCTGGGTCGTGGCAAGCCGATTCGTTATCTGGTAGCCAGCCACAACCATTTCGACCACACCCTGGGACTGCGCCAGGCGGTTGCGCAAGGCATTCCCGTCATCCAGCGCCCGACGACGCTTGCGCAATTTCACGAAACAATCAGCCGCGCTGCACCCGATTATCCGGACGATCTTGCTCGTTCCCCCCAGCCGTTCAAGACGCATGTGATGGGTGATCATCTGCGCCTGCAGGACAGCACACAGACGCTCGATCTGTATTGGGGGCGCAGTAACGGCCACATGGCCGACGTCATATTTGCTTACGCGCCTGAACAGAAGGTGATGATGGAAGGCGACCTGGTCACCGCAGCGTATGAATGGCAGAACTGGCCCGACACCTTTCGCGACGTCACCGCATACTACAAACTGGACGTACAGAAAATTTCACCGGTTCACGCAGTCTGGAAGGCCCATCCCGATGTGCTGATTAAAGCCCAGGCGGAACAATTGCTGCAGGCCGGTACCAAGCGGGCCCGCGAACGTTGTGAACGTGAAGTGAAGAATCGCAATTACATTCCTGGCTGCCCGATTCAAAGCAAATATGATTGACGCTGCCGCATGACGTGGGGTGAAACATCGACCGGCCCCAGGACGCCAGCAGCCCATGTCGAATGACCACAAACGCGCATGCTAGACTGAACCAGCGTGGTCCGGCCCGGGCCGGACATTGGAGACACCCTTGAGCGACCTGCACCAACCGATCGACGAGTCCGAAGATAGCGAAAGTATTGTTGCCGGGCGCAGCGCCGCGGCAGCGCGCAGCACGTGGACCAGCGTGGTCGTCAACATTTTGCTGAGCAGCTTGCAGATCACTGTCGGCGTGCTCGCCAGATCGCAAGGCCTGATCGCCGACGGCATCCATTCGCTGTCCGACCTGGTCGCCGATTTTGTCGTCCTTTTTGCCAGCCATCACGGCGCCAAGGAGGCCGATGCCGACCATCCCTACGGCCACCAGCGCTTCGAAAACGCGGCCTCGCTGGTGGTTGGCGCCTTGCTGCTGGCCGTCGGGGCCGGGATGGCATGGTCGGCCATCGGCAAGCTCGAGAACCCGGACAGCATCCCCGTGGTCCATGCGGCGGCGTTGGCGGTCGCTGCAGTGGCCCTGGTGGCCAAAGAAATCTTGTTTCGCTACATGCTGAAGATCGCCACCCGCGTCAAGTCGAGCATGCTGGTCGCGAACGCCTGGCACGCCCGTTCGGATGCGGCATCCTCGCTTGTCGTCGGGATCGGTATCGCCGGCAACCTGGCCGGTTATCCGCTGCTCGACCCGATCGCCGCGCTGATCGTCGGCCTGATGATCGCAAAAATGGGCTGGGGCTTTGCCTGGGATGCGCTGCACGCCTTGATGGACCGCGGTATCGACGAGCAGGAAGTGGCAGCGATCACCAGCACGCTCGCCGCAACCCCGGGGGTGATGGGCGTGCACGATGTGCGCACCCGCAAGATGGGCGACATGATCGTGGTCGATGCCCACATCGAAGTCGATGCCACCATCCCGGTCGAGGCGGGGCACGACATTGCGGTGGCGGCGCGCCGCAATGTGATGGCGCGCCATCGCGTCTTGTCGCTGATGACCCATGTCGATCCCTGGCACCGGCCCGACCTCGATCATGCCAGCGCAGGCGCGCCTGCCGCACGCAGCGACGCTGGAACATGACTGCCGCCGGGGGCGCTGGGGCCGCCGCTAGCGGCTTGAGCGAAGCCGAGGCCGCCCGCCGCGTGCTGCAGGATGGCCCGAATGCCTTGCCCGTCTCGCAGCAACGCACGCTGCTGCGGCTGCTCGCCGAGGTGGTCACCGAGCCGATGTTCCTGCTGCTGGTGGCGTGCGGCACGATCTACCTGCTGCTGGGCGATCGCGGCGAGGCGCTGATGCTGCTTGGCTTTGTATTCGTGGTCATGGGCATCACGTTTTCCCAACAGCGGCGCGCCGAGAATGCGCTGGCGGCCTTGCGCGACCTGTCCAGCCCGACGGCGCTGACCGTGCGCGACGGCGCCGTGCACACCACCGCTGCAAGCGCACTGGTATGCGGCGACATCGTTCTTATTTCCGAGGGCAACCGGGTGCCGGCCGACCTGCGCCTGCTCGAATCCTCCAACCTGGCGCTGGACGAATCGATGCTCACCGGCGAATCGGCCACGGTGGCAAAATTCGCCGCTGCGGCCGCTGCTGACCCGGCCAAGGCGCGCAGCATCGATCCGGCATCCCAGGTCTATTCGGGCACCCTGGTCACGCAGGGAAACGCGCGCGGCGAGGTCATCGCCACCGGCGCGCGCAGTGCGCTCGGACGAATCGGGGCATCGCTTGCCGCCATCCGCACCGAACCGACACCGATCCAGCAAGAGACCCGGCGCGTGGTAAAACGGGTGGCGCTGGTGGGGCTGGCCATGGCGGCTGCCCTGGCCGCCACCTACTGGTACCTGCGCGGCGACTGGTTGCATGGACTGCTGGCCGGACTCACGTTCGCGATGGCGATCCTGCCCGAAGAACTGCCGGTGATTCTCACCATTTTTCTTGGCCTGGGTGCGTGGCGGCTGGCGCGCGAACAGGTGCTGGCGCGGCGCATTCCGGCCATCGAGCTGCTCGGCGCCACCACCGTGCTGTGCGTCGACAAGACCGGTACCCTGACCATGAACCGCATGGTCGTGCGCGCGCTCTGGACCGAAGCGGCGGCCTACGATGCCGGCACTGCCGGCGACGCGCCGCTCGCGGAGGCGCTGCACGGTGTGCTCGAGTATGCGGTGCTGGCCAGCCATCGGCGCGCATTCGACCCGATGGAGTCTGCCATCGGCGCGGCCGGCGCGGCGCTGCTGGCACACACCGAGCACCTGCATCGCGACTGGACACTGCTGAGCGACTATCCGCTGACCAAGGCGATGCTGGCCATGTCGCGCGTCTGGCAATCGCCCGACCAGCGCGCCAAGATGATCGCCGCAAAAGGCGCGCCGGAGGCGATCATCGACCTGTGCCATCTCGAGCCCGCGCGCAGCGCCGCGATCGCGCAGCAGGTCGAGCGCATGGCCGCGCAGGGCCTGCGCGTGCTGGGCGTGGCCATGGCGGTGTTCGACGCCGCCACGCTGCCCGGTAACCAGCACGATTTCGATTTTCAGTTCCTCGGACTGATTGCGCTGGAAGATCCGGTGCGCCCAGACGTGCCGGCCGCGATTGCCGAATGCCGGCAGGCGGGGATTCGTGTCGTCATGATCACCGGCGACCACCCGGCCACCGCGCTATCGATCGCGCGCCAGGCCGGACTTGCCGCCGGTGCGGCCATCACCGGCGTCGAACTCGATGCCATGGACGACGCCGAACTGGCACGGCGGCTGGCCGATAGCGTGCTGTTTTGTCGGGTCCAGCCGGCCCAGAAGCTGCGTCTGGTGCAGGCCTTTCGCGCCCGCGGCGATGTCGTGGCGATGACCGGCGACGGCGTCAACGACGCGCCGGCGCTGAAGGCGGCCGACATCGGTGTCGCCATGGGCGCGCGCGGCACCGACGTGGCGCGCGAGTCGTCGGCGCTGGTCTTGCTCAACGACGACTTCGGCTCGCTGCTCACTGCCGTGCGCCATGGGCGCCGCCTGTTTGCCAACTTGCGCAAGGCGATCGTCTTCGTGGTGGCGGCGCACGTGCCGATTGTCGGCCTGTCGATCCTGCCGGTCCTGTTCGGCTGGCCGATGCTGCTGATGCCGGTCCACGTGCTGTTCCTGCAACTGATCATCGATCCGGCCTGCTCGGTGGTGTTCGAAGCCGAGCCGCTCGAAGCCGATGCCATGCAGGCCGCGCCGCGCCGACCGGATGCGCGCCTGTTCGACCGCGCGGTGCTGCTGCGCGGCCTGTGGCAGGGCAGTGGGCTGCTGCTCGCGCTGGTCGGCCTGAGCGCCGTCGGGCGCGCGCTGGCCGCGCCCGACGATGCCATCCGCGCCACCATGTTCGGTTCGCTGGTGCTGGCTAACCTTGGCCTGATCTACGTGAACCGCGCATGGTCGCAATCGACCTGGCGCCGGAGGGACAGCGCCAATCCGACCTTTATTTTCATCGTGGCAGGCGCGCTGATGTTGCTGGCGCTGGTGCTTGGCATTGCGCCGTTGCGAGCGCTGTTCGTTTTTGCGCTGCCTGGCGCGACCCTGGCATCGATCGGGGTCTGCGCCAGCGTGCTTAGCGTGCTCTGGTTCGAAACAGTCAAGCGCTTTGCCCGCACAGCGGCTGCGCGCCCAGAGCAGACGTAAGAACAGCGTGCATTAGTTCGGTTCGGACAGCGCGCCGCCGAGCACCAGGATTTCCTGCAGCCGGTCGCCGTCGCGCAGCACGAACAAGGCATTCATGCCGCGTTCGCGCGCCAGTGCGAGGCCGTCGCGCTCACCGAGCACCAGCAGCGCCGTCGCCCACGCGTCGGCCAGCATGCAGGTCGAGGCCAGCACGGTGACCGCGGCCAGCCGGTTCGACACGGGTTGCTGCAGGGTCGGATGCATCGTGTGCGCATAGCGTGTGCCGGCAATATCCACCCAGCGCGGGTAGTCGCCGGAGGTGGCAATCGCCGCGTCCTGGAGTTCGATCACGCCAGCTACCTCGCGTACGCCATACACCGGTTTTTCGAGCGCGACGGCCCACGCCTCGCCGTTGCTCTTGCAGCCGCGCGCGCGCATTTCGCCGTCGATGCCGACCAGGTAGCGGGTCACGCCCCAGCCATCGAGGCAATCCGCGAGCCGGTCGACGCCATAGCCTTTGGCGATACCGGACAGGTCAAGCGCGACCGGTGCACGCTTGCGCACGCGGCCACCGGCCCGGTCGATGTCGAGGCTGGCGCCGGCCGGGCAGTGCGGGCTTGCAGGCAGCGTGTCGCGCTGCTGCGCCGGGCCGAAGCCCCAGCGTGCCACCAGCGCGCCGACGCCGATGTCGAAGGCGCCCATCGACTGCAGGCCGATCCGCACGCCGGTGTCGAGCACTTCGGCCAATTCCGCCGGTACCGCAAGCCAGGCATGTTCGGGCGCGGCATTTAAGCGGCACAGGTCGGACGCCGGATTCCAGGTCGACATTTGCCGGTCGACCCGGTCGACCGCTGCAAACAGGCTCGCGCCGATGGCTGGCGCGTCGATGCCATCCGGAGCGTAAAACACCGCGCTGTAGCGCCCACCCATCGTCGCGCCATTCAGACTGTAGCGGCGCAGGGCGCTCGCCGGTTCAGAACACGTCTTCACGGTATCTCCCGCAGGTGCGCAGGGTAGCGACGTTCAGCTTGAGCGGCGCCAGGATGGTGTCGAGCGCCGCCCTGACGCCGGCCGCCATCGCGCTGCTGCCGCACACCAGCACCTGGCCGCCGTCGGCGATCAGTGTGCGCATGTGCTCGGCGTCGTCGGTCAGCCGGTTCTGGACATGTGTACCGTTTTCCACGCGCGAAAACGCGGTGTGGAGTTGCGTGAGGCGGCGGTCGGCGAGGTAGTTGCGCAGTTCAGGCTGGTACAGGAAATCGGATGCCGGGTCGCGCCCGCCCCAGTACAGGTACATCGGGTGTTTGCCGGTGTTGTTGCGGATGAAGCCGGCCAGCGGCCCGATCCCGGTGCCGGCGCCGATCAGGATCACGGGCGCCTTGCCGGATGCCGGCCGGAAGGCGGGGTTGGGATGGATGAAGGCCTCGATGAGGTCGCCCGGTTGCAGTCCGTGCAGGTAGGTTGAACAGAGGCCGCCGGGCTGCCTGCGCACGCAGATTTCGAGGATGCCGTCGCGCGCACCGCTGGCCAGCGAATAAAAGCGCGGCATCGGGCTGCCTGGCGCGATGACGCCCGCCAGGTCGCCCGCTTCGAAGCGCGGCAGGCGCCGGCGCCGCAACAGACGCTGGAACCAGAGCCCCGATACCTGCGCCGGGGCGGCGCCAAAGCGCAACACCACGGTCGGTTGCTGCTCTTGCGCGCCGTAGTCGATGCGTTCTTCCAGGCGCAGCAAAAACGTGCGCGGATGGACCGGCGTGTGTTCGAGTCGCAGTTCGATGCCCAGCCGTTCGCCGACGGCGTTGCCCCACTGCGCGAATTGCTGCGTCGACTGGCGGTCGATCGTGGCCAGCGCAAGCATGGGCTGCCACCCGTGCGAAAGCAGCGCCGCATCGACGTCCCGGGCGAACTGGCAAAATTGCGCGAACTGGCTGTCGCCAAAACCGAGGACTGCAAACTGGCGCGCCGGATTGGCCGGGACCCGATCGAGCAGGTCGAGGAACTGGCTGGCCGACGCCGGGGCAGCGCCATCGCCATAGGTCGAGGTCAGCACGAACAGTTTGGCGGCCGCTTTGTAGCGCGACGAGAACTGGTTCATCGGCGCCGTGTGGACGCGCTGGCCGGCAGCGCGCAAGGCGTCATGAAAAACCCGGGCAAAGCCCCAGGTGCTGTTGTTTTCGCTGCCGACCAGGATCACCGTGTCGGCCAGCTGGGCGGCGCTGTTGCCGGCGATGCGCGGTTTGGCGCGCTGCCGGCGCCACCAGACGGTGACGCCGGTCACCGCCAGCCACGGCGCGCACAGGGCGCACAGGCCGAGCACCAGGCCGAGCCACCACAGGCCCTGGCCGGTGTGCAGCTGGTACACCAGTTCATACGCCTCGCGCACGCCACTGTGGGCGCGATAGGCAAGCCGCGCACCGCTGGCCTGGTCGACATAGGCGTCGCCCTGCATCGTCCGCAGGGTGTACACGGAGGACCGGTCGCCCGGGATCGGAAACACCAGTTCGCGCAGGTCGGTGAGCCGGGTCGCCATCAGTGCCGGCAGGCGTGCAACCGGCGCTGGCGGCCCGCCCGAGGTGGTGGCGGGAAAATCGGGTTCGGCCTGCATGCCGTCGGCGACCAGGCCGAAGGTTGCCGCCGACATATACATGCCGGTCAGCGCCGACAACAGCAGGCCGGCAGCGGCCACCCGGCCGACCGCGGCGTGCAGGCGCTGGCTGGCGCTGCCGTGCAGCGGTCGGTATATCTGCCGCCATCCACCGACGCGCTTGACCAGCAACAGCAGGCCCGAGATGCACAGCACCAGCATTGCCAGTGCGGTGATGCCGACGGCAACCCGGCCGGGGGTGTCGAGCAACAGGGATCGGTGCAGTTGCTTGACCCAGCGCGAGAAGGCCGATGGCACAAAGGCGGCGATGGCTTTGCCGCTGGCGGGATCGACGAGGTCGGCCCTGGCGCCGCTGTCGGTGCTGTAATACACGATGAGCGAGCCGGACGGGGTGCGCTGGATCTGTTCGGCGGCGGGGTAATGCTGCACCACCCGGCCCGCCAGTTCGGCCACGCTGACCCCGGCCGGCGCGCTGGTGCCGAGCCGGTCGAGGGCGGGATCGAGCGACAGGATCGCGCCGGTCATCCCAAGCAGCATGACCAGCAGCGCGCTGATCAGGCCGGGCAGGGAATGCCACTGGCGTAACATGCGGGCGCGCCCTTACAGGTCGTAGTTGAACGACTTGACGTAGCCGCGCCCCTTGACCGGCTTGCCAGCGCCTGCCCTGGTGAGCGGCGCGCGCGCATCGACCGGATTGTCGCGCCCGTCTTCGGCTGCACTGTCGATCCGGATTTCGTAGCCGGCGTCGATCAGCGCGTCGGCCAGCTCGACCGTCACCTTGAGCGACTTGCCGCTGCCGACGCTGGCGCCGCTGATGCCGTCGAATTCGCGCGCATCCAGGCCGCTGGCGCGCGCCCAGCTGCTCAGGTGCTTGTAATATTTCGCCTTGGTGCCGTCAACCCACAGGGTCTTCTTGTAGTTGCCGGCGGCGTCGGTGAGATAGAACGCCAGGTAAGCGCCGTTGCCGCCATAGTTTTGCAAGGCGGTGGTGAGCACGACCGGGCGGGCGTTGGCCAGTGCGGGCAGCGCCAGCGCGCCTGCCATGCAGGCGCCGGTGATGATGTTTTTCATGGCAGATTTCCTTTGCTTGCAGGGCTGCTTGCGTCCCCGCGGTGAGACTTCGAGTGCCCCGTCCCGACATAGTCCGAGGCGTCGCCGGCCGGCCCGAATTCCACCTCGATGCTGCGCATGCGCAGCGAAGCGGGGGCGAATTTGGCCTTGACCTTGTTACCCATCCGGTCGATTCCCCTGACCTCGTAACAGCCATCGTCGACCTTGATGCGCTGCACCGTCCAGCCGCGCTGCTCGGCTTGCTGGCGTAATAATTCACGCGGCTTCCATTGGTCGATCGGATCGGCGCAATCGGTATCGGCGAACGCCATGCTGCTGGCGAGCAGTGCTGCCATCGCAACGAGGGTACGTAACAGGGTCATCACCTGCTCCTTGGTAAGAAAAACGGATCAGGGCAGCATCGTTTGCATACGCGCACTGGTCTGTGTGCTTGCGCGCTTTCGCCGCGCGTTGCGTTCTTCGAGGCTGCGTTCGAGCGCCGCGTCGAAGCCGTAGACATCGTCCGGAAACATGGCTTGCCCGTCGTGGTCAACCATCGCCGTGGTGTAAAAAATTATGACCGGCATCGTCGCTTTTAGCGCCACCGTCCGGCTCTGCCCGGGCGCCAGCGCCGCCGCCACTGCTGCGCTGGTCCAGCCCTGCTGGCCGCCCAGCACGAAGTTGGCCAGCGCCTCGGTGTCTTCCACCCGGATGCAGCCGTGGCTGAAGTCGCGCCGGGCCCGCGCGAACAAGGTGCGCGCCGGGGTGGAATGCAGGTAGATATTCATCGCATTCGGCAGGCCAAACTCGATGTTGCCGAGCGCGTTGCGTGGGCCGGGCCGCTGGCGTACCCGAAGCGTGCCTGCGCGCAGTGCGGCCAGGGTGGCGGCGTCGACCTTCTGCGCGCCGCTGCCCGCCACTTCCATGTCGTTCTTGACCAGGTAGTTCGGGTCGCGCAGCAGCGCCGGCAGGATTTCGCTGCGCAGGATGCTGGGCGGGACGTTCCAGTACGGATTGAACTCGATATAGCGCAGCGTTCCGGTGAACAGCGGTGTCTGGGTGCGCACCGACTTGCCGACAATGACGCGCGAAGCGAGCAGCGGCGCCGCATCGACGTTTGTAAAGGCCCACAGGCGAAACGACGGCAGGTTGATCGCAATGAACGGTGCGCCGGACAGGTCGGGCAGCCAGCGCAGGCGTTCGAGCGACAGTTCGATCTGGCGCACGCGCGCCGCCAGCGGCACGTTCAGCGCCGCCACGGTCTGGCGTCCCAGTTTGCCGTCGGCGGGCAGTCCATGCCGTTCCTGGAAGCGCGTCACGGCCAGCGCCAGCGTCGCGCTGTAGATGCCGGGCTGCGTGTCGCCCGGCGCGTCGACCAGTGCCGGCGCCAGGTCGCCGAGCAGCGCCAGGCGCGCAGCGAGCGCAGGCGCACCGGCATACGCGGCGCCGGGCGACAGCGCGGCGCCGGACGCCACTGTTGCCAGTGGCGCCGCGGGCGCCAGGGCCAGCGTGCGGTAGGTCGCCAGCAAGGCCTTGAGCCGGCCATACAGCGCCAGGTGCGGCGCGGCTGCATCGACCGCGCCGGCCAGGTCCTGGTTGCGCAGGGCGATCCCCAGCAGCGTGACCGGATCGACCGTGCGTGCCGGCGCAAACGCCGAGCGGACCTGGCCGACCTGCAGGTCGGCCAGGTAGCGCAGCATGACCAGGGTCAGCGCTGCATCCTGGTCGGGCGCGTCGTCCACCGTCGCGCCGCCGTTTGCGTGCATGCGCACGGCAACCAGGCGCACGTCGTCGGCGCTGACCGGCAGGCCGTGCTCACTCGCCCGTCCGAGCAGGTCGAGCGCCTGGGCCGTGGTTGCGGCGGTCCAGGCGCTTGTATAGCCGCGCTCGCTGTAGAAGCGGCTCAGCCAGTCGCGCTCATCATAAGGCGCGCTGGGGTCGGGCGTGTCCTGCGTAGCGTTGTGCGCGAGCAAGCGGATGCGCTCGGGCGCCGGTTGGCACCAGGCCCACTGCGCCGCGAGCAGCAGGACGGCAAGCACGCCCCGGCGTCCCCACGCGCGTTCACGCAGCATGGGCGCGCACGGGTTCGCCGAACACCAGCTTGCCGTCTTCGAGATCGACTGCGATGGTGTCGTTGACGCCAAACCGGCCCGACAGAATCAGCTTCGAGAGCGGATTTTCGATCTCCTGCTGGATCGCGCGCTTGAGTGGCCGCGCGCCATACACCGGATCGTAGCCGGCTTCGGCGATCTTGTGCAGCGCTGCGCTCGATACCGTCAGCGCCATGTCCATCTTGGCCAGCCGGCCTTCGAGCTGGCGCAGCTGGATGGTGGCGATGGCGCCGATGTTGTTCTGGTCGAGCGCGTGGAACACCACGATCTCGTCGATGCGGTTGATGAACTCGGGCCGGAAATGGTTGCGCACTTCACCCATCACGGCAAGCTTGACGAGCGCCGGATCGTCGGTCGTCATCGACTGTATCAGGTGCGAGCCGAGGTTGGAGGTCATCACGATCACCGTGTTCTTGAAGTCGACGGTGCGGCCCTGGCCGTCCGTCATGCGGCCGTCGTCGAGCACTTGCAGCAGCACGTTGAAGACGTCCTGGTGGGCTTTTTCGATTTCGTCGAACAGGATCACGCTGTACGGGCGGCGCCGCACCGCTTCGGTCAGGTAGCCGCCTTCGTCGTAACCCACATAGCCCGGTGGCGCGCCGATCAGGCGCGATACTGAATGCTTCTCCATGAATTCGCTCATATCGAGGCGAATCATGGCGTCCTCGGAATCGAACAGGAACGATGCCAGCGCCTTGCACAGTTCGGTCTTGCCGACACCGGTGGGGCCCAGGAACATGAACGAGCCGTACGGCCGGTTCGGGTCACTCAGGCCCGCGCGGGAACGGCGGATCGCGTCGGCCACGGCCACGATGGCCTCGTCCTGCCCGACCACGCGCTCATGCAGGCGATCCTCGATATGCAGCAGCTTGTCGCGCTCGCCCTGCAGCATGCGCGACACCGGGATGCCAGTCGCCCGCGAGACCACTTCGGCGATTTCCTCGGCGCCAACCTGGGTGCGCAGCAATTTCGGCCGGGCGCCGGCCGTTTCGAGCGTGCTGGCGTCTTCTTCCTTCTTCAGTTGGGCCTCGAGTTCGGGCAGCTTGCCGTACTGGAGTTCCGACACTTTCTGCCAGTTGCTCGCGCGCGTCGCCTGGTCCATCTGGTGGCGCAGCCGCTCGATTTCTTCCTTGATGTGGGTGGTGCCCTGCACGACCGCCTTTTCGGCCTTGAGGATTTCCTCGAAGTCGTTGTATTCGCGGCCGAGGCGGGCGATCTCGTCATCGATCAGGCCGAGCCGGCGCTGCGACGCTTCATCCTTCTCCTTCCTGACCGCTTCCTTTTCGATCTTCAGCTGGATGATGCGGCGGTCGAGCCGGTCCATCACTTCCGGCTTCGAATCGATTTCGATCTTGATCTTGGCGGCCGCCTCGTCGATCAGGTCAATTGCCTTGTCGGGCAGGAAGCGGTCGGTGATGTAGCGGTGCGACAGCTCGGCTGCGGCGATGATGGCGGCATCGGTGATCTCGACCTTGTGGTGCAGCTCGTACTTTTCCTGCAGCCCGCGCAGGATCGCGATGGTGTCTTCCACGCTCGGTTCGTCGACCAGTACTTTCTGGAAGCGGCGCTCGAGCGCAGCGTCTTTTT
The DNA here is from genome assembly GCF_036688685.1 of Massilia sp. S19_KUP03_FR1. Taxonomy (NCBI): domain Bacteria; kingdom Pseudomonadati; phylum Pseudomonadota; class Betaproteobacteria; order Burkholderiales; family Oxalobacteraceae; genus Massilia; species Massilia sp. S19_KUP03_FR1. The sequence continues at coordinate 211,641 of NZ_JAQQPS010000010.1, forward strand.
CGATGTACTTGCGGTACTCGTCGAGCGTGGTGGCGCCGACGCAATGGAGTTCGCCGCGCGCCAGCGCCGGTTTCAGCATGTTGCCGGCGTCCATCGCGCCTTCGCCCTTGCCGGCGCCGACCATGGTGTGCAACTCGTCGATGAAGACGATGGTGCCGCCTTCGTCCAGCGCCAGTTCCTTGAGCACGCTTTTCAGGCGCTCTTCGAATTCGCCGCGGAACTTGGCGCCGGCCACCAGAGCTGCCATGTCGAGCGAGAGCACGCGCTTGCCCTTGAGCGTATCGGGCACCTCGCCATTGACGATGCGCTGCGCCAGGCCTTCGACGATGGCGGTCTTGCCCACGCCCGGCTCGCCGATCAGCACCGGGTTGTTCTTGGTGCGCCGCTGCAGGATCTGGATGGTGCGGCGGATTTCTTCGTCGCGTCCAATCACCGGGTCGAGCTTGCCCTGGCGCGCCCGTTCGGTCAGGTCCAGCGTGTATTTTTTGAGCGCTTCGCGCTGGCCTTCGGCGTCCGCCGACCCGACCGCCTCGCCGCCGCGCACGGCGTCGATCGCGCTGTCGATCGATTTGCGCGACAGGCCCGCCTCGCGCGCCAGCCGGCCGCAGTCGGACTTGTCCTCGGTGAGCGCCACCAGGACCATCTCGCTTGACACGAACTGGTCGCCACGTTTCTGGGCTTCCTTGTCGGCCAGGTTCAGCATCGACATCAGTTCGCGTCCAGCCTGGGTTTCGCCGCCGCTGCCAGACACCTTGGGCAGGCGCTCGATGGCGCTTTTCAGTGCACTCGTCATGGCGCCGAGATTGACACCCGCGCGCGCCAGCAAGGAGCGGGCGCCGCCGTCGTCCTGGTTCAGCAGGGCAGTGAGCAGGTGGAGCGGCTCGATGTACTGGTTCTCGTTGCCTACGGCCAGGCTTTGCGCATCGGACAGCGCTTCCTGCAGTTTGGTGGTCATTTTTTCGTGTCGCATGGGGTCACTCCGGTGATCGTGCAAGATTGTTTGCGGCCTGCCAGGGACAGGCTGGTGTGGTGCAGAATAAGTGTGGCGCGCCTATGCAAAGGCGAGTTCCGACTGCCTCTCTTCGGCGTCCTGTGCATCCTCGCGCGGCTGCGCACGGGTAACATCGCCGCTAAAATGAAACGGCGGCAGCGCGCCGCTGGTGCGCCAGGCGTTTTTCATGGCCACGGGTGCTGGCGCGAGTTCGGGCAGCAATTGCGCGGTCGCGTGGCAAACCACGTCGTAACATTCGCACACGTGCTCGAGCAGGGCAGTGCGGCTGTGAATCGTGACATGCCCGCGGCGCCAGCTGATGGCGCCAAGCTGCTGCAGCCAGCGGGCGGCGTCGGTGACGCCCTCCCGGCGCACGCCGATGATGGCGCCGATTTCTTCCTGGGTGACGGCCATCTCGTTGCACGAAGAACGGTCGAGCATTTGCAGCAGATAGCGGCATAGCCGTTGCTTGGTGCTGTGGTGACTGTTGCACGCCGCCAGTTGCGACACCTGCAGCAGGCGCGACTGCGTATAGCGCAACAGCAGGCGCAGCAGGGGCCCCTTGTGATAAAACTCTTCCATCAGGCGTGCCGAACTGAGTCGGAACGCGTAGCCTGCCGCCTGCACGGCGGCGCGTCCGGCCGAGCGTTGGCCGCCCATGAACAGCGAGACGCCCAGCATGCCTTCGTTGCCGATCCGGGTAATTTCCGAGGTGCCGCCGTCTTCAAGCAGGTAATCGATCGAGATGGTGGCCGTGACCGGGAAGTACACGTACGGCATCTTGCCATTGGCCTGGTACAGCACGTCGCCGTGGGCCAGCGAGATCAGTTCCAGGAACGGCGACAGGCGGTGAAATTCCTCCCGGTCGAGTTCGGCCAGCAAACGGTTTTTGAGTGGATCGAGGGGATTGAGCATGATGTGAACGCCTTGTGAGTACGCAGGCTGCGCAGGGAAGTGAGCGCAGTGATTTTTTGTGGTCCGGGCCTGCCGGGTCGGCATGCGCAGGACGCCGGCAGGTATTGCTGCGTAAGGGCCAGTTTTTTGCGTTCTCCTTGATGCGGCATAGATAATTGATTTCCAGGATGACATCGTTCCTGCATCGATGGCCGCGAGTGTACAAAAACCCAAGTCAAAAAACGTTGATGTGGATCAAAAACGGGGATGTGCAGATTTCCGGTGTATGCATTGCGCGCTGGGACGCCTGCGCTGCGTCGTGGCACGCCTGTCGATCTGGATACACGACCTTCGATTCGGGCGCGACCGGCGGCTTAGCGCGCAGGGAAATCGGCTGCGCGGGCAATCGTTTCAACCGCGGCAAATTGCGCACGCAACGCATCGAGTTGCGCCATGGCGCCATCGAAAGCATCATTGCCCAGCAATAGATGGGCAGGCGGGTGGCCCGCGGCGATCGCATCGAGCATGGCGCCGGCAGCGCGCGCCGGGTCCCCGCGCTGGCGGCCCGACACCGCGCGCAAGGCCACACGCGTGGCGCCGGCGGTGGCGGCGTAGTCGGCGATCTGCGTCTTGCTCTCGCCGGCCGAGCGCCCGGCCCAGTCGGTCCGAAAGCCGCTCGGCTCGACCACCATCACGTCGATGCCCAATGGCTTGAGTTCTTCGCGCAAGGCGCCGGACAGGCCTTCCACGGCGAACTTGGTCGCGCAGTAGTAACCAAGGGCGGGCATGGCGCGCAGACCGCCGGCCGAGGACATGTTGACGATGCAGCCGGTGCGGCGCTGGCGCATGCCGGGCAGCACGGCGCGGATCATGCGGCCCATGCCAAAGACGTTGATATCGAACAGCCTGGCAATGGCGGCCGGTTCGCTTTCCTCGACGGCGGCAAAGTAACCGATGCCGGCGTTGTTGACCAGGACGTCGATCTTCCCGAAGCGGTTCATGGTCGCGCTGACGGCCGCGTCGACCTGGGCCGCATCGGTCACGTCCAGCGGCAAGATCATGGCACGCGAATGGCCGGCCAGTGCGCGGATCTGGTCGACGTTGCGGGCCGTGACGGCAACCTGGTGGCCGCGCGCGAGCGCCTGGGTCGCCAGTTCAAGGCCGAAGCCGGATGAACATCCCGTGATCAGCCAGACCGGCGGCGCCAGCGCTGGCGTGGATGGCTGGCCGGGGTTCATGCCGGCACCTCGGCATCGATGTTGGTGGGCATGGCCGGATAATCCGTGTAGCCATGCTCGCCGCCGCCATACAGCGTGGCCTGGTCGAACGTGGCCAGCGCCGCATGCGATTGCAGGCGGTGCACCAGATCGGGATTGGCGATGAACGGGCGGCCGAAGGCCACCAGGTCGAGCTGGCCGGCGGCGCGCCTTTGCTCGGCCAGCGCCAGGTCGTAGCCGTTGTTGGCAATATACAGGCCGTTGAACAGGCGCCGCAGGGACTGCAGGTCGAAACCATGTTCGACGTCGCGTGGACCGCCGGTAACGCCCTCGATCACGTGCAGATATAACAGTTTGAAGAGGTTCAGTTGCTGTACCACGTGGGTAAACAGCGCCTGCGGGTTGCTGTCGCTGATGTCGTTCATCGGGCTGAGGGGCGAGAGTCGTACCCCGACCCGGTTGCTGCCCCAGACACCGGTCACGGCGGCCGTTACTTCCATCAACAGGCGGCTGCGGTTTTCCAGCGCGCCGCCATAAGCGTCGGTCCGGTGGTTGGTACTGTCGCGCAAGAACTGGTCGAGCAGGTAGCCGTTGGCGGCATGGATTTCCACGCCGTCGAAGCCGGCGTCGAGGGCTCGCTCTGCGGCGCTGCGGTATTGCTCGACGACCCCGGCGATTTCGTCCAGCGTCAATTCTCGTGGCGTGACAAAGGGCTGAAAGCCGTTTTCGGTAAAGGCCTGACCGGCGGGCTGGATGGCGGACGGGGCGACGGGTAATTCTCCGTGTGGCTGCAAGGATGGGTGAGAGATCCGTCCGACGTGCCACAGTTGCAGGAAAATGCGCCCGCCGGCTGCGTGCACGGCACGCGTGACGGTTGCCCAGGCCTTGACATGGGCGCTGTTGTAAATGCCTGGCGTGCCCGCGTAGCCTTTGCCCTGGGCCGAAATCTGGGCGGCTTCTGCGATGATCAGGCCGGCTGTGGCGCGCTGGCGATAATAGTCGGCGGCGTACTTGCCGGGCACGCCATCGGCTTCGGCGCGGCTACGCGTCAGGGGCGCCATGACGATGCGGTTGCGCAGATGACAGGCGCCGAATTGAACTGGTAGAAACAGGTCGCTGGCAGAAGCTGGTGGGGGGGTGTGGGTTTGCATGGTTGCGCTGTCCGGTGAGGATGGATGGGTGACCTGGAACTGGCCTGAACCAACCTTATCGGGCGCATCCCGGCAGGACTGTGTGGATGCGCGCTTAAGCGCTAGCCGGGCGCTTTGAATCGATAGCAGCGACCTCACCGTGACCGCGAAGGGCGGCAAGGTCATGCCAGGTAATGTGCACGTGACGAAAGCCACATCGGCGCAGGCAATAGCATAAATCACGTGATCGACACTATGTAAATGTCGAAGCACGGCAAACTGGCGCGCCAACCTCATTTTGATTGTGGATAGCGTTCCGCCATTGTGGAGACGGCTCCGGACGGCCCGTACCTATCCCGCACGCGCGCAACATGCTCGCGGTAGATGCGCCGCTCGCGCCACGTACTGGCCAAGTACATGACGTGAGCATAGGCCAGGGCAACTGCGATGGAGAGGATGACGAACGGTATCGTGGAAATGAAATCCACCGGGTATGGCAGAAGCAACAGCGTCGATTCTGCCCGCGAGCCCGAAAACCGGGCGGCGACCCAGGTGCTGGAGAAGTAGCCGGAGACGAGGAACGCGACCGCCAGAGCACCGAGCGCCAGAAACACCAGGCGCTGGTCGCTCACCAAGCTTGGGGACGTGGACTTGTTGCGCAGGCTGCGGCGCATGTGGCTGACCAGATAGCCTCGTTCGCTAGACGTGGATTGGTTATCCGGGCGCTGGCGGTCTACCATCAGCAATTCGATATAAAGATCGCCGATGTCTTCCACACCGGCATTGTGCAGGGACGTCTCGTTGGCGATCAGGATCGTGCGGATCAGGTGCCGCTCCGCATCGGTGTCATGCCGGAGCAGGGCATCGAGCAGCGCATCGAGCGCGTCCAGCACTTCGCGGCGCGTGCTCATCTGCCGGTCGCGGATCGTTGGCGCGGACAACGCATCGGCCTGCGTGCTGAAACGCTCCTGGATGCGCTGGTGCTCCGCATCGCGCATTTGTTCCAGCTCCTGCAGGCGCGCGGTGATGCCGCTGATCCTCTCGTCGACGTCCGGCGAAGGCACGGTCTCCCCGGCGGGCAGCGAGAACGGGAACAGCGCTGGCGCAGGCTGCGGTGCCGCACGCTGGTCCTCTGCCATGACAGGCCATGCGGTATCACCGCCGTGTATTGCTAGCAGCCGAGCCCGCAGCTCACTTTCAAACGTCTTCTCGGCAAAGCGGATGGCAGGCGTTGACAGGCCGAGCAGCGGGAATGCGTCGTCGCTTGCATACCCCACCGATACGATCAGCAATTTCGCTTGGGACCAGTGCACATGGCGGTACTGCTGTATCTCGAGCACGCGCCGCGCCGAATCGATCTCGTCCAGCGAATCGGTTGCCTTGACGAGCACCAGCGCCGCGATGACGACGCCTCCCTTACTCAACAGCAGGCGATCGACCAGCTGACCGGCAACCAAGACCTCGCGTGACAGCGTGCCATACTCCGGGAAAAGAGCATCAGCAATGGCCAGCGCCTTCCTTGCCCGGTCGGCGATCGTGCCGGCCGTGCGTGCGCTTTCCAGGATCTCGCTGCCATCAAGACGGGCCAGTTCGCCCCGTGCTGTCTCGAAAGCATGGTGGGCAATACGCAGGATTTCACGCGGGAGTCCCCCCGACAGTTCGTGCAGCACGGCGATCGCATCGGTGCCGAAGCGCTGCCACAGCGGCAGCTCCGCCGTATAGGCATCGAGTAGCAACTGTGTTTCCGCCAACGGCAGGACCCCCACCACGATCTGCTCACGCTGCTTGAAGCGGGCCGGCACGTCCGGCTTCAACGACTGCCATGCCTCGTGCGTCCCGGCCACTACCACCATGGTCGACTGACGCTTAAGCTGTTCGACGAACTGGTTCAGCAACGCATTCGCATTGTCATAGCTGAGGTAGTAGGGCTGGCCGAGCAGTACCTGCAACTGATCGACCAGCACCACCAGCGGCACGCCAGCAATCCGGTGCAGCGCGGCGATGGACTCCAGCGCGGCGATCGCCCGCGTATCCCCTTCCGATGAGCGCTCGGCGTTGCCGTCGTCGCCAGCGCCGTGGAGCCCGGCCGACACGCCAAGCCGTGCCAGGTTGACGACATCATCCCCCATCAGCCAGCGATGCGCATCGTCGCCGAACAGCGGATCCGTCACGTCCAAAAGCACGCGGGGAATGTCGCTATACTTGGCGTTCGTCTGGAGCTTCATCAGCAGTTGCTGGCGCAGCTGTTCCAGGTCGATGTTGCCTTCTTCCTGCAACGCCTGCAGGCCGTCGATCGTGCCCAGCCGGTAAATTAGCTCCTCCGTTACCTTCAGCGACTGCACCTTGGTGCGCGCGAGGTTCAGCAGCGCCAGCTGGATAAGCTCGATGACGAGTCCGCGGCCGAAGGACTGCGTGAGCTGGTAGCACAGGTCGGCGAAGCGGTTTGTGTTGCAGATGCCGTATGCCACGGTGCCGCGGATCGTGCGCGTCTCGCTCATCAGCGCCGCAAGCCACGACAGCACGTGGGTCTTGCCCGACCCGTACACCCCGCGCACCCCGATGGCCATGCCGGCACGTTCCGGCTCCGCCTGGTAGTCCTTCAGGTATTGGATCAGCTCGCCCTGCAGCTCGCGCATGTATGGTAGCGATGTGCAGGTCGAGCGCGTGACGCCGTAGCTGGCGACGGCTTCGGAGGGAAACGGATTGCGGATGGCATGGTCTTCGCTCATGGCTTCCACCCCAGGTTCAGTTTCTGGCGAGCGCGGATGATGTCGTCTCGGTCGATGCGCAAGGCCAGCGGATCCGCAATGGCGGCACCGGCCGGTACGGCGCGCAGCCGCTCGGCGAACGCCAACCCGCACGTCTTGCGCAAGGCGCTGATCGTGTGATCCAATCGGGTTCCCGGCTGCGCGGTGCTGCCGGGTTGGTACAACGCGTCGATTGCATCCGCTGCGAAAGGAAATAGGGGATCCCCTTGTGGCGCGGTCGCTAGCCGCTCGGCCGCCACGCGGTGCCGGACATACTCCTTCGCGCGGTCCAGATCCAGCGGCTTTGAGCGGATCCATGCCACGTGTAGCCGGCTACTCAGCATCGTGTTATAGCAGACGTCCGCGTCGGCTCCCTTCGCCGTCATCACAATCACGTACGAGCAGCAGCTCTTTACTGAATCGTGGATGCTGGCCCAGCTGCGATGGTCGCCGCCATCACGGATCATGACGACAAGGGTTATGTCGATCGCCGCGAGAATGTCGCGGAATGTCTCGAACAGGCCGGTGTACGAGATGTCCCGAACGGCGAGCGGCTGCTTCGGAACGAATTGATCGAACGCCGTCCGCATCCTTGCTGCGACCTTATCCGCTTCGGCGATAGAAGGCTCGCCGTATTCGATCTTTGAAATGATGCGGTTGGCAACGGCCGCGACGTTGGCGCTCTTGTCGTAGCCATGCAGCTCCAGTTCCGCAACCACCGCCTTGCGGCTGGCCGTTGTCTTGGCGATGCGGTGCAACACCAGGTTGGCCAGCGAGTCCCGTCCCGTCTCGCTGGGCCCGGAGATCAACACCATCAGGCCCTTGCTCGACAGCGTACGCGGCGTAGGAAAGCCGGCCAGTATCGGCTGTTCCGACAGCGTGCCGATATTGCTCCTGCTCCAATCGTATACGTCGAAGTACAGCGGTAGCACGCGCTCGTCGACGTGGGGCCGCAGGTCCGTGTCCACCGCCTCGGCACGGATACAGTTGCCGTCCACATCGATCTGCGGATAGAACGGATCGGTCCGTAGTGACCATACGGTTTCGCATACCTCGGGCATGTTCGCACGCTCCGGTAGTCAGATAATGAACTGCTCGAAATCGGGAAACGCCGCTTTCAGCAGGCTCTTCACACGTTCGCGATCGGCTTCGCGCAGCGCGACCAGCAACGGATCACGTGTCCGCCCGGGCAAGTCGAAGAGAATGCGGCTCTGCGTCAGTTCGTGCGCCATCATCGAGGTGAACTGATGATTGTCCTGGAGGGCCACGATGTGCTTGAACGTCTCCGCAAAGAACTTACGCAACTGGCCGTTCTCATCCCTGCGCAACCGGTCCAATGACGCCTGCTCGCCGCTACGCACATCGAAGAACTTCTGCGCCCGGTAGACCATCAGACCCAGGCCGGCCGTGACCAGCGCCGGCAGGGCAATCCCGAAGAACCACGAGATTGCCCGCCATACGGTTCCATATTCCTCTCGCCGGATTGAAATTGCAACCTCGAACGGGGGCAAGTCGTGTCGTAACAACAACAGCTTGCCATTGGTGCCCGCCGACGCATCGGGAAAGGCGGCATCCGGCAGCGCCAGCCACAAGGGCTGCCACGTGCCGGGGCGGGTTTGAAAAGCAATCACAGCCCGGCCCGCCTTAGAAACGCCGTCGCAGTTCACCTGCTCGCCAGTCTTGCCCAGCGCCAGGTGAGCGCCGTTGAAGCCGGTCGAGGTCGCGTTTATGATGCTGGCGACAGGCGCGCCGACATAGAAAAGCACGCAGACGGGTTGCGAAACGAAACGGCTGGGATGCTCGATCAAGGAAGGAAGGCCTACCACCACCGGTGGAAGGTCGGAAGATGCGCCGGCAGTGATACAAGCGGACATCGCAAGCGCCATGGAAAGCAGGGCGCCGGCCATCCGGCTTCTTACGGCAGACAGTCCTTTATCCATCGCGCGGCCCGCATATTTGAAGGTCGTTCCATTCTATATACAAGACCGGCGCCTGGCCAGACCGCATTCCCTTGAGTCCGCTGGCGCGCCGCCAGCACTGCGCGTGGCCGATACACGGTCGCACCAGCGATAGCTCGCTGGGGGCTTCGATCCACCCCAGCCGATGCGGTCGGACAGGGAACGGATGGCGCGCGATGAGAACTTGCCGCCCAGTGCCCCTGCCAGCAGCATGACCGGCACCACCAAGTCCACGTCGTTCATCGATATCCTCGCGAATGCTGTGCAATGCGCAGAAATGAAGCGATCACTCAGCCCTGCACCAGTCCCCGTTCGAACAAGCGCGCTTCCAGCTCGCGCCGTTTGACAAGGCCCGCCGAATCGGGCTCGCCCGCCCAGATCCGTTTCATGCTTCGGATCTGGGCGGGAATGGCGGCGAAATCCTGCGCCTGCATGGCGGCGCGAATGGCGCGCATCTCTCGATAGCGCTCGCCCTCGCGCTGGAACGACGCGCCGCGGTTATAGACCAGTGAGACCAGCGCGCCCAGGCTGTCGGGGTGCAGGGCTTCAGTGTTGGCCAGCGAACGCGTGGTCAGACCCGTATAGCTCACGACCGAGACATCGGTGAATACCTTGAATGCGTCGCTGTAGGGAATGTCGATATGGGCAAGCGGCTGCACCAGCGCGCTGGCGCTGGCGCCGGTCACGCCGCAGGCCTGGTTGAGCGCGTTCAGGTCCGCCTGCGTCAGAACTTTCGACCAGTCGCGCGCAAGCACGGCCTGCGTGACGTAGCCGACGTCGTAGCCGATGCCAATGGTGATCCCGGAGCGGCCGCGCGGCCAGATCGGATGTCGGTATTTGCGTTTGTAGACTTCGCGGCTGCTCACTTCGAAGGTGACGATGAGATCGATGGCGGCGTTCGAGATGGGAGGAGTGACCGTTTTCGATTTCTCGTCTTCATCGTCTTGAAAAGGACCGTACGCCGCCTCATCGTCATTCTGCAGATGTTCAAGCAGCGTGTCGTCGCTGCGCACTTCGTCAAGGAGCGCCTGAAATGGGCTCGGCGTTGCTGCGGGCGTGGTCGAAAGTGTCATGTTTGCAGCTGTTTTCACTTGCTTGGGTTCTGGGCCGGGACAGATCGTTTTGCAGCTTGCCACTCATCTTATCTGCGCGCGGACCGCGCTGATACCCGATGTTGTATTTTTTGAACGATTACAAAAATATATTTACTTTTGGTATAAATTTTATCGTTAAGATTTTACGGTGGCGCGATGACGGTATTGTGCGCGGCGCCTGCTCTGAACAGCCTGTCCGTCGTCTGCCATGAGCGACCAACTTACTGCAGCGAAAGCAGACCTGATCAGCTTCGGGTTCAATGTGTTGTTTGACCCCGACGGTAGTGCAGCGGCAGCACGCTGGTTTTCATTGGCCGTGCGCGAATTCCAGATGTATGCGACGAGGCCTCTCGTGGCACGAGAAAAGTCCGGCAGCGGTAGCAAGTTGCGCGGGATCTAGCGCCCTGAACCCGCGCGGAACGCGCTTGTCTATACGGGGCCGGTCGACGGTGTGCTGGCATCCGCGCTGCAAGCTGTCATCGACACGGGAAGCTGCACAAGTACCGTTGTCCCGTATCAAACATTGGACTACCAAACGCCTGGCGCCGTCGACGCAGCGTTTCGTGTGCCTGATTAACTGTCCTGGAAATCCGAAGTACCTCCGCGTTTCGTGTCGTGGTGGCGCGGGTGGACCGGCAAGGCGACGTCGCCTTGTCTGTCAACATGGCGGCCGCCCTGCTGCTGACCGTCACACCGGCCATCTGACCCGCCGCGCGGGCCTGACATGCAGGACGTAGCCGGCGCGCACGATGCGCCAGCCCGGCTTGAACAGCACGACCAGGCAGCGCATCTTGACGTGGCCGCATGCGCGCCGGCCGGATGCGGCCTGGAAGCCTGCCTGTGGCGTTACGGGCAGGCGCCGGCGCCGGCGGCAGCGCTGCAGACGTACACCGTTGCCTGCTCGCCGTTCGGCGCGCGGTAATGCTGCGCCACCGCCGCACGGGCTGCATCGACCAGCGCATGGGGCACCAGTGCCACCACGCAGCCACCGAAACCGCCACCGGTCATGCGCACGCCGCCCTGCAATCCGATCGCCGCCTTGACGATGGCCACCAGCTCGTCGACGGCCGGCACGGTGATCTCGAAATCGTCGCGCATCGATGCATGCGAGGCAGCCATGAGTTCGCCCATGCGGGCCAGATCGCCGGCCGCCAACGCCACTGCAGCGTCGGCAACCCGGGCGCTGTCCGTGACGATGTGACGGGCGCGCCGCAGCACCACCGGATCGAGCTCGGCGCCGCGCGCTTCGAGCATGGCCAGGTCGACGTCGCGCAGGGCCGGCACGCCGAAGTGACGCGCGGCCGCTTCGCACTGCAGGCGCCGGGTGTTGTATTCACTGTCGACCAGTCCGCGCGTGACCTGGGAATTAAAAATCATGATGGCGACGTTCGATGGGATCGGCACCGGCGTCACGTCCAGCGAGCGGCAGTCGATCATCAAGGCGTGGCCGGCGACGCCGGCCGCAGAACTGATCTGGTCCATGTTGCCGCACTTGCAGCCGACGAAGTCGTTTTCGGCGCGCTGGGCGGCCAGCGCCAGGTCGATCGGCGTCAGGTGCCCGAAGCCCGGCAGGGTCGCGAACAGCGTGCACACGGCAACCGACAGCGAGGCCGACGAGGACAGGCCGGCACCCTGCGGCACGTCGCCGGCGATGACCATGTCCATGCCGCACACGGGCAGGCCGCGCCGCACCATGTCGTCGATCACGCCGCGCACGTAGTTGGCCCACATGGGCGCTTCGAGGCGCGCAATCGGCGCGTCCAGTGAATAGGTGTCGGCAGCGTCGTCGTAGTCGGCGGCAATCACGCGCACCGTGCGGTCATCGCGCCGGCGGGCCACGATCGCCGTGCCGAAATTGATCGCGCACGGTAGCACCAGGCCGTCGTTGTAATCGGTGTGTTCGCCGATCAGGTTGACCCGGCCGGGTGCCTGGACCTGGATGGATGGGGCGGCGCCGAACGCGGCCTCGAATTGGGTGGCCGCGCGGGCCATAGGGGATTGCGTCATGTTCAATTGCCGGTAGAGGGGGTGTGAAGGTAGTGTACGTCGCCGGTCGCGCGCAGTTGCGCCGCCGCCTGCTCGGGGGTCAGGTCGCGCTGGGTTTCGGCCAGCATTTCGAAGCCCACCATGAATTTGCGCACCGACGCCGAGCGCAGCAGGGGGGGGTAGAAATGGGCATGCAGTTGCCACGGCGCGGCGTCATCGGATCCATACGGGGCGCCGTGCCAGCCCATCGAATACGGAAAGGCGCACTGGAACAGGTTGTCGTAACGGACCGTCAGGCCATGCAGGGCCAGCGCCAGGTCGGCGCGCTGGACATCGGTCAGCTGTTCCAGGCGCTGCACCGGGAAACGCGGCAGCAGCAAGGTCTCGAACGGCCAGGCGGCCCAGTACGGAACCACCGCCAGCCAGTACGCGGTCTGGATCACGACGCGCTCGCCGGACTGCGCTTCGCGTTCGGCATAGTCGAGCAGGAGCGATGTGCCATGGGCGGCAAAGTACGCGCGCTGGCACGCGTCTTCCGTGGCGGGCAGGTCGGGCAGAAAACTGGTGGCCCAGACTTGTCCGTGCGGATGCGGGTTGGAGCAACCCATCGCGGCACCCTTGTTTTCGAATACCTGCACCCAGCGGTGCGTCGCACCGAGTTCGGCCGCCTGGTCGCACCAGGTGTCGATGACACCTTCCAGCGCCGGCAGCTCGAGCAGCGCCAGCGATTTGCTGTGGTCGGGAGAAAAACAGATCACGCGGCTGGTCCCATGCACGCCCATGGCGCGGAACAAAGGATCGGCGTCGGGCGGCGCGATGGGCGTAGTGGGCGCGTCGGGGGTCAGCGCGGCGAAGTCGTTGGTGAACACATAGGTTCCGGCATACGCGGGATTTTGTTCACCGTTGACGCGTGTGTTGCCGGCGCACAGATAGCAGGCCGGGTCGTGCGCGGGCTGCACGGTGCGGTCGACGGCTTCCTGCTGGCCTTGCCAGGGGCGCTTGCTGCGGTGGGGCGACACCAGTACCCACTCATCCATGAGCGGGTTGTGGCGGCGATGGGGGTGTTCCGATGGGTCGAACATGGTTTCCTTGTCGGCGATAAGCAAAAGGGGCTGGCCGCGGCCGGATCTTTGCACGGATCACGGCCTGGCGCCGGCGATTTCCCAAAACGCTCAAGGCACTGATTGTTTGGGCGGAATAGTGCGCCGGCCCGCTATATTACTTGTGCCGGGGCGCCGCGTCTGCCTGGACTGGCAACGCCATGGCGCCAACGGCGTTTCCATAACTGCCACAGAGCTTGCCCGTACTGCCTTATTGTTGCTGTGTGTACTGCCAAACGGCCGCGTGCAGGCGGCCGCGCCTGACCTGAAAACGGCGTGTTCGCTTTACTGCGACGACAGCCTCACCGTTGCGACTGCCCGGCAAGTGCCGCCTGACGCATTAGCGAACGCCTGCGGGCCGGTCGACGATTCATCGATCAACCGGTGGGCGATTCGTTTCCTGCCGCTCATCGAGAAGATGGCCCGGAAACACAAACGCCCGGTGGGCGGCAGCTGGCGCATGGACGAGAGGTACATCAAGATCAAGGGCGTCTGGAAACACCCCTACCGCGCCGTCGACAAGCAAGGCAAGACCGTCGTTTCCTGCTGACGGCGAAGCGCGGCATGGCCGCGGCGCAGCGATTCTTCGACAAGGCCGTGGCAGAGAACGGCGATCCGGATAAGGCGGCGATCGATGCGATCAACGCCGGCCGAGCCGTGCCGATCGTGGTGCGCCAAGTCAAATATCTCAACAATATCGTCGATCAGGACCATCGCGCCATCAAGCGGGTGACCAGGCCGATGCTCGCCCGCATCGATTTGATCCACATGATTCGCAAGGGCCAGTTCGCAGTCGACGGCGCCGATGAAATGTAATTCGCCGAACAATGTTCTGCGTTGGCAGGAATGGTCCGTCCAGTTTAAGCGGCACATTGCCGTTCAGGGGAAGTCCGCGGTTTGATCTACAACGCGACAGCACCGCGCATCGCCCAGGTCGAGTTGTCCAGATTCTGTCTCGGTACTGTCGCAAATTCGTCCACGCAAAAGGCGAGAGCAAACCTGAATCGCGGCAAGTTTACAAGGGACGCGTTAAGTCCCCGAATATAAACATGTTTTCACGCCGGCCGGGCGGCGGTGCGGACTTGTGTATAACGAGGTGGGTTAAAGGCGTGGACGGCGTGCTTCTCTAAGTAAGTTCAGGAGAGAAAAACGAAGGAACCTACAAATGTAAACGCCAAGACAAACGTGACAACCCAGCCTTGCCAGCTTACGGGCGTCCAGCCAAAGCCGAACTTCTTTGGAACAAACCACGGCTTGTTCATATACAAAACCCCGAAAAATTGATTTGATGATACATCCAACTGAATCATAACTGATCTGACAAATTTGTAAAGTCGGCAATGTGCGAGACACACACCCGGAACGCTTCTGTCGCATTGGCAAACGCGGGTGGGCCGGACAGGTAAGCGGCCCCCTGTGTCAGGCTAGTTGTCAGCTTACACTTTTAGGAGAAAACTACCGCCGCTTAAGTGTCAAGTCTCGCCTGGTCATAAACGCGTTTGACGAATAACTCTGGTTTCTTATGCTGCCACTCCTTGAGCGCTTGA